>JAFUFW010000075.1 GCA_017469685.1 Bacteroidaceae bacterium
ATTCTATGAATCTCGGCATAATTCTGTTATGCTGTCAAGAATTCGAGATTTAGAGAATACTTTAGCTTTGGACTGGTGTGGGCACCAGTGGATGTGCATGATCCTGATAGTACATCTTCAGTTTGCCTGTGATGTTGTACTCGTCCTCGGGGACGTAGTATGCCCAAATCTCAGCACTGTCGTTGGAATAGCCGGGGAGGACATTGTTGTTGTACGTCACCTTTTGCGGACCCATTACTACGGGATCATTGTAAATGAGCGACACCTTGGCAACGCGATTGGCAGGCGTTGTGCCTTCCTTAGGAACTATGTAGAAGTATGTGTAAGTGTAGACATCGTTGCTGGCTGCGATGGTAAGTTTTCCGTCGGTGCTGGCATCGTATGATGTAACAATACCAATGTCATTCTTGTTGGCACGCACGATTTCGAAGTCGCTGTTGTCTACAGTCAGTTCGAAGGTGCCATCGCCTGTGGTCATGAGCTGAATCTGCGGTGAGCGCAGCGGCCGGCCGGCAACTACTTCAGGAGCTGTGGGGCTTGTTACTCTGCCTGAAGAGACTGCTATATGGCTGGTAGCCCATGATGTGTAGTTCTCAGGTGTAACGTCGCCATCTGTATCATATCGATAGAGCCATGAGTCGAACAGACGCATGTCGGTGCTCATATTAAAGGTGTATTCCAGTTCTTCAGTATTTTCCCAGTCGGCAATGGTGGGGTTGACATAGAGCT
Organism: Bacteroidaceae bacterium; assembly: GCA_017469685.1. Lineage (GTDB taxonomy): Bacteria > Bacteroidota > Bacteroidia > Bacteroidales > Bacteroidaceae > Physcousia. The sequence goes on from JAFUFW010000075.1 coordinate 730, forward strand.
TGCCGCCCTCGAAGTAGGAGTAGACAATCCAGACGTGGTTGCGGGCAAAGTCCTGCACGGTGCTTTCAGCATCCATCTCGAAGGTTGCTGCCTTCACGTCTCCGGCAGATGTCATGCGGTAATAGATAGCGCCCTTCAGCTTCTTGTCGCTCTCACGGAGATACACGGTGTGAGTGACGAAGGGTGTGATGGCTGTATTGTACTGCGTGGCCTTCTCTTGATCTGTGAGGGCTGCGTGTTCGGTCGTGGCAATCCAATTTGTCCAAGTGTAGTTGGAGGGGTTGTCGGTAGTTGTTGTGGTATGAATAGCGGTGTTGGCTAACAGCGTGCCTTCTGTCTTGCTGCCAAAGAGGAGCTCAGAGGCTTCATAGCTGCCTGCGGCGATGTTGGCCTTGAGGTCGCCAAAGTAGGGGGCGGAGTAGTCGGCCGTGTTGCCTGTAGGGTCAACAGGAAGTATCATTTCTGACGCGGCAATCAGATTTCCATCAAGGCTGATGCCTACAATCTCACAAAGGTCACCCTCGTACATGCCAAAGGCGAAGCGGATCTTAGAAACGGCGCGGGTAATCTCTATCTCGCCGAGGTTGGTCTTTGGCTCACCGCCTTCGGTAAGGGCTAGGCCCTTATAGATGCGGCTCATGGGCAGGCCTGCTTCGGGAACAGCCGTTGTGGGCGTTGCTGCGGAGAACTTATCTGCGGCGATGGTGGCTGCCTGGATTTCTGCGAGCGTCGAGGCATCGTTGAGAGTTGTGATGCCTGCAGCCTCTGGATTGGCGATGATATAGGCGTCGACTGTGCCTTGAGTGATGACCGTGCGGGGAACGGAAATCGACACTTTGTTGTTAGCAATAGTGTTTGAGTAAGCTGCAGCCGTAGTGCTCGTGCCGTCGAAGAACCACACCTGAATGGTGTTGATCTGGCTCTCTGCCGTACTCTCAGCTGCCAGTTCGTCGATGTATGCACGCGTCTGATGGGCACCCGTCGTCTGGAGGTAGAGGGTCATGGGCACTGCGTCGTCATAGCTGAACTCACCGGTCTTGTCGGCACAGCCTACGAAGAACGGCATAGCGGCGAGCAGGCAGAGCTGCATGAGTCTGCCAAACATTCCTTTTGCCTTGTATTGTAGAATGTATGTCATGATTGTAAGTATTATCAATTTAATACGGCCTCGCTCGGCGTGGAGAGTTTCCAGTCGATCACCTTGAGGGTGAACTCGAGGTCGGCGGTGTTCAGGTCGGGCACAACGTAGTAGGCCTTGGTGATGTCGTTGAGGTTGAAGGTTACGGTAGTGTAGTGGTCTTGTGCGATAGCCTTGCCGTCGGCTGTCTCGGAGCCGGTGAAGGGGTTGGCGGGGTTTATTTGGCCTACGAGGTAGAACTTGCAGCTGGCGGGAATAATCTGAGCGACGTCTCCGTTGACGGTCATGATGCTCTTCCCGCTGTTGTTCTGAAGCTCGATGGCTATGTTAACCTTCTGATCCTTTACTGTCTCGAGAGCCAGAGTGTGGACTGGCGTAGAGGTGCCGATGGTGGCTGCCGCCGCCTCAACCTGGTTGTCGTAGATAGTATATAGGGGATCCGTCTCGGCAGCGTACGTGCTGTTGAACTTGTAGTCCACAGGGCTTTGCTGGCCGATAAGGACACCAGTGATGGCGAAGTCTGTAGCTGGCGTGAACTCTTCGTCGTTGGCATCCTTGAGGGTAGCAGAAGCCGTGAGCTTCACGTCTACGCGACCAACTGCATATTGCAGGGGATCAGTGATGGCCACAATAGTAGTCTTGGCTGTCACGATGCCGTTGGGGGTGAAGAGTGCAGAGCCACTTGTGGTAAGCTGTCCGAGGACAGAGCTGTCGTCGGTGCCTGCCCACTTGGCTTTGTTGAAGATGTTCTGAGCCTGTGTGTTGGGGTCAACGGCTGTCATGAGGGGCTGTGTGCCGGTATGTATGCGGCTGTTGGCGCGATAGTAAAGCTCGGCGGGGAAGCAGAACTTGGTGACGTCGACGTTCAGTCCGTTGAAATTTGTTTTGCTGGTGACAGCCTCGAAAGCGTTGCTTGTCGTGTTCCAGAGGATAACTGCTGCGCCGTCGGGCAGACCAAGGTCACCGGGGAATCCTTGACATGCGGTAGGCAGGGCAGTGATGACGTTGCCGCTGACTGTTGCGCCAGCCTCGATGGCATCGAGGGCAGCATCTACATAATCTGTAGCGCGTGCGGGCAGCAGCAACTCATAGACTTTTTGTATGAAGGCGAGGACGCTGGCAGATGAGCCTGCTTGCAACTGGCTGGCCATTTCATAAACACCGTAGAGGGCTGGGTAGTTGGTCTTGTCTGCCCAATTGGCATTGAAGATGCTGTTGAGGTAGGTGATGATGGCATCACCCTTTGCGCTGGCAGCCTTACCCTCGGCAATAGTCTCTACCATGGGCACGGGGCTGAAGGTGAAGCTGCTGGCGGGCTTGCCGTCGGTGCCAGCCTTGGTGAGAGTGCCGTTGATCTGCTTTGTCTCCAGATCGGTTGTGCCGGTCTTCTCCGTTGCACGTCCGTAGACGAGGAAGGCGTTGGTACCTATCTTGAGGGGCACTTGGAGATAGTACTTATCGTTGGGCGCCCCCTTGTCAGCATAGGGCTGATTATGGTAGAGGTCGGTCAGTGTCTCGTCGACGCCCACCTTTTCGCCTATTGCCTGATCGGTCTTGTCGATGCAATCGGAACCGGTAGGCTGCACGCTATACGGCAGGATGAGAAGGTCCTGAATGCCGCGGAAGTGCGAGCCGTCGGTCTGCTCGGTAGCCTGAGTCACCTGGTCAGACTGACGTGTCTTCAGCGAGGGGCTGTTGAGCGTAAGTGCCATGTAGATGGTCTTGCTGTTGTTCTCCTCTTCAGCAAAGAACTCGCCATCGTTGGCTGCGCATCCTGCAATCAGGGTCAGGATGAGGAGCGACCATATATAGTGTTTTGCCTTCATATCAACTAAATTGAAGATTGAATATTGAAGATTGAAAAATCTAATTGTCTGTCGTTGGTCATAGGTGCCAAGCCTAATCTCTAATCCTTTAAACCAATGATGGGGTTGAAGACGTAGCCCTTCTGCCACTTGAGGTCGACTGATACGCCTACTTCGTTTTCGTTGAGGCGGATGATGCCTTCATTGTCGATGTAAGCCTTGATGATCTTAAGCTGACCTGCGCGTAGCGGGTGGCGTATGTTGATGAGTGTGCGGGTTACGCTCTCGCGACCGTCCTTGTCGACGAGCTTGACGTAACATTCGTAGCGCCAGATGTTGAGGCCGCAATCGCCATAGAGGAAAGGCTCGTCGGTGTCGACGCGGTAGGGGGGCTGGTCGGGATAGACGGAGGTGTCGATGGCGCGGGTCTGTGCGGCGGCTTTGTTGCCGGCGGGCTCGCGTGACGGGAAACTGGTGGCGCAGAATAGCATCCAGTTGGTGTTATGTAGTTGCACTTGATCTGCGATGATCAAGGGGAAGTTGTCGAAGATGAATGCGCTGTCGGCCACGTTGAAGTCTGTGGCGAAGCCTGTGGTGAAGATCTTCACGTCAGAGAACTGAGCCGTGCGTGGGTCGAGGATGAGCGCTGCGGCGCTGTTGGTGATGAAGAGGGGCTGCGTGAAGGTGTACTGCTCGCGCACGTTGGGTTCGTTGTATTCCTTATAGGAACCGTAGGTGGGCGAGATAAGGTTGCGGCGGCCGGCAAACATACCGGTCTTCATGCTCGGTGTGGATACGGGGGGGATATAGTCGGCGGGAAGGTCGCGGTCGATGCCTTCTTCCCAGGGGAATCCGAATGAGGGGGTGAAAGCGCCATCGAAGGCGGGTTCGGGACCGTCGAGTGGCAGTGCGAGGCGAGCCTCGTACCACGAGAGGTCGAAGTTCTTCTTTTCGGCAGCGCCATTGTCGGCGATGTTGGCCGTCATGTTGTGGCGGTATTCGCCCACGGGCAGCGAGAGATAGACGTGCTTCACGGGCTGGCCGTCCATCTGAAGCTGTTCCTGCTCGGCGCGTGGCAGGAAACCTTTGAGGTCGTAGAACGAGAGGTCGAGATCGCGACCGCTGTAGCTGAAGAAGTTCTTCAGGTGTTCGCGTAGAGCCTCTGCAATGTCGGTGCGGAGTGCTTCGGCGATGTCGGTATCGGCGCCTTCGCCCAGCACACGTTGTATCTCGTGCTCCTCGTTGGTGATGAGGTGCAGCTCGTAAGTGGCATCGTACTCGGCACGGCAGTCGTCGGTGTCTTCGTCGATGACGCTGCAAGCGGTCTGCGTGGCAGCGAATGCAGTCATGCAGCATACGATGAGGGCGTTTCTCTTCCAGATTCGTTTCATTCTCTTAGAAATATTTAGTTTCGGGGCTGCGTCAATGCAGTGTGCCGTAAGGGGGGATGTTTGTATAGAATTGCTTTGGGAAAAGCCTGCGCCCGAGGTGTGGCGCTGAGGCCGATGGCCTCGGGCGCAGGATATAAGAGAGATAATCTATATCAGATTAGGGCTCTGCAGTTGGCTTAATTAGCGAATATTAATTGCCGACTTCAATCTCGAAAGTGTAACCCTTCTGCCACTCGAGGTCAACGCTCAGACCGAACTCGAGCTCAGGAGCACGGAGGTCAGGAATAGTGTTGTAAGCAGTGTTCTCGAGGCTGTTGATGGTGAACTTAGCGATGGTCTTGTAGTCCTGCTGGAAGATAAGATCCTTCTCGCCGGTCGTCTCCTCAGTCCAGTTCTTGGGATCGAGGCTCAGTTGACCGATGAGGTAGAACTTAGAGCCAACGGGCACGATGCCGTCGATACCCTTGATGGGTACCTCTGAGTTGTTGATGAACTCAAGGGCAACATTGACCTGCTTCTTGTCGGCAGAAGTCTCAAGAACGAGAGTCTGAGAAGCTACGCTGAAAGCAGTGCCGAAAGTCTTGGCAATGAGGTCGGTGTCGTAGATGACAACGGGGTCAGCATCAACAACGGGCTTGAACTGCCAGTCAACATTCTTCTGGTCACCAACGAGGATGCCATTGAGGGCGAGCTCGGCGGGCTTAACAGTAGCCTTCTCTTCCACTGTCTCGGTTGCGGGATCGGTGCTTTCGTCGATGGTCACAACCTTGTCAATCTGGTAGGACTCCTTAGCGAACTTAATCTCAGTCTGGAAGTTGGCAACGGCATACTGCAGAGGATTGACGAGAGCAACAGACTGAGTGCTGGCCTTAACCGTGTTGTTGGCAGCCTGATAAGCGGAGCCGATAAAGGCATCCCACTTCTGGTCGGCAACGTTTGTTGACTGGATAGCGTCGTCAGCACGGATACCAGTGTTGGCGCGATACCAGAGAGATGCGGGATAAGAGTAGACGTTCTGACCCCATTTTGCACCAGAGATGAAGTCGGTGGTGACATATTCGAACACACCGTCGGTGCACTTCAGAACAGCAGCACCATCAGGTACACCAGCTTCAGCGGTGAAGTCGGGAGCAGCCTCAACGGCAGCGATAGCCTCGTCAACAGCAGTAGCGAGCTTGGCATCGATGCCATTCTCGCCAGCGCCGGTGTTGATGATGAGGGCGGGCTTGAGCTGATCCTTCAGGAAGGCGAGGACGTCAGTTCTGGAACCAGCCTTAAGGCTTGCGAATACGGCGTAAAGGTCTGCATAGAACTGGTTGTCTTCAGTAGCGCTCAGGTCCTTCCAAGCCTTAGCATCAGTAGCTGTGGAGTTAGCAAGACCTTCAACAACAGGGAGGGCGTTGAGAGCAGCGAGGATAGCGCTGCCGTCGAGGTTCCCCGTTGAGATCTGCTTCAGTTCGAAGTTAACAGCGCTAAGAGCTGTAATGGGATCCTCTACGCTCGGAGTCAGAGAACCATTTTGTGCATCATTGCCAGACTTTGTAGCTTCTGCATAAACGAGGAAAGCGTTAGTGCCGACGGGAACGGTAACGTCAGTGTACCACTTGTCGTTAGCGTTTGTGTGCTGTGTCAGGGTGATGTCCGAAGTCAGTGTGATGTCACCAACCTTTACGTCGGAAGTTCCAACAGGGTCTGCATCCTTAGCAACGGGAGTTGCGAAGGGAGCGATGTAGAGGTCAGCGAGGGCGATGCCACGGAAGCTTTCAACCGTACCATCATCCTGAGTGATAGCCGTCTGCTGGCGAGTAGCCACCTTGCTGGGCAACTTGAGAGCGAACTCAGCCTTTACGGCATTGCCGTCGAAGGTGGGGTTAACATTTACCACTTCTTCCTCAGAGGAGCAAGCGGCGAATCCGAGTGCGAGGGCACCCATGATTCCAAAAACAAGATACTTTTTCATCTGTTTAATGAATTTGTTAATAAAAGGGTTAATTAAAATTTATTTTTATCTCTCTAATTTAATATTCGTGTACTTTCTACTTGCTTCGGCTTGTCGAAAGCTTGAATCTATTTAAACTGTTGGAGGTTCTTGACGGCTTCCTGATTGCCCTCGGCGGCAGCCTTCTCGAACCAGCTGATGGCTTCAGCCTCGTTGCCGAGCATAGCCTGGCAACAGCCGATGGCGTTCCACGAGCGCGGGTCGGCCTTCTCTGCCATGAGGCGTGGGAGGGCGGCGGCGTAGTCGCCTGCCTGCATCTGCTCGATGGCGTCGTTGATGCGCTTGGCAACTTCGTCGGGAACATAGTCCCAGTAGATGCGGAGGTAGCCGGAGTTGCGCTGGTCGGCAAGCAGTGTGTGCTGGAGGAAACGGTAGGTCTTGCCGCCGTTCATCTGGCGCAGGCGCTGTTCGCGACGGTCGAGGTTGGGCTCGGTGTCGATGATAGAGATGCACTGGTCGAGCTCGTCCATAGTGATGGCTGCGAGGTCGTCGTCGGTGAGGCTGAGGTCGTAGGCTTCTACGCCGAGGCCCTTGGCATCGAGGCGTTTGCCCTGCTTGAGGAGGCGCACGTCGGAGAGCTGGTCGCGGAACTCGCTCCAAGCCTCGCCGCCGTCGGCAACGTCGAACAAATCGTCGGTGACGGAGGGAACGTGCTGGCGTACGTAGTCCTTGAGAGCCTTGCCACGGCCTTGAGCGAGCCAATGGTTGTGGGGCACATTGCCTTCGATGGAGGCCATGCCTATGATCTGTATCTTCTCTACGCTTGATGTGCTGTCAGCCATAATCTGGGATGTGATGTCGCAGATGCGGTCGAGGCGCCAGTCGTTGTCGCGGAAGTCATGTCGGAGAGTGATCTTGTCGAGTGGGAAGTGCACGTAGAGCGCACCTTTCTCCTTACGCAGGATTCGTGAGTTGTCGTAGGGGCGGTATTTGCTGATGTGTTCCAGCACAGCGAAATCCTTCTCGAGGGCACCAGCCTTACCCGTATTGTCGGGCACGAGGCCAAAGATGGGGCTGAAGGGAGTCTTGTAGGCGAATGGGGTGGACTCGCTGAAGTTCACGATCTCACTCTTGCAGCATCCTTCGCACTCGGTCTGTGTGGCGAAGGTCAGTGGCCCCTTGGCTGCCCACGGGTACTGGCTCAAGGGCACAGTGACAGTGCCTGTGAGCGTCTCGGGAGCTTCCTTGGCGGGGGTGTATGCGGGTATCTCGCCGAGGTTGTTGAGCGCGATGTAGCGCTTGAGCTTCTTTGCATTACGGCGCCCGCGCACGGTGACAGGCTCGAAGCGCAGCGTGTCGGTCTGTCCGCAGAGCATGGGAGTAACGATAGTAGCATAATCGAGGCCGGGCTGCAGGAGTGGAGTGGAGTAGTTGACGATGAGCTCACCCATACGGTTCTCGGTGTTAACCACAATCTGCTGCGCGCTGGCGTATGAGCCTGCTGCGAGGATTGCTACTGCTATTATAGTCGACTTTTTCATATCAGTACTATATAATAATTAATGTACGCGCGTACGTGCGTAAATTATTTAATGTTGAATATGAGGTTGACACCGGCCTTCGGCATGACGAAGGGCTTGCTTGTCTTCTCAATCTCCACGCCGCAGTGGGCACAGGGGTATTTTTTCCACCATGCATAACCTACGTCGGCACCAATTTCGGCCTCGATGCTCCAGCGATTGGAGAGGATCCATGAGTATCCGTAGAAAGCACCAGCGGCAACCATATCGCCTTGATAGCGATACTTCTTGATGTCCTTGTAGAGCCATCTGAGGGGCTTGCCCTGCTTGGCAATGTTGAAGTGGCTGTAGGTCGCGTTCATGCCGATGTAGTGTCCGGCAAAGGTGGAGCAGAACCAGTAACGTGCCTCAGGGGAGATGAAGACGTGGCGCAACTGCTTCTCGTCGTCGCCATAGGCATGTTTCCACGGATTGAAACCGCCATTGAGGCCGATTGTCCAGCGCGGAGCCACGGCACCTTCAAAGCCAAGGTTGGGGGTGAGGGTAGCGTCGTAGAGCAAATTATTCTTTACGACGAAAGTCTGAGCGGATGCCGACAGCGATCCCATGCATAATATGAGTGCAAATAGAACTGTTATCCGCAGTGTTTTCCGATACTTCATATCTCTTTAGTTGTTGTGAGAGTGAACAATTTACGTAAGACCAGGGTATAGTAATCCCTAAGTGCGTGCAAAGGTACTATAATTCCTGACAATAATACAAATAGTATATAATAAAAGTTAATAAATTTACATTGGTTAACAAATGGGGGGGGTAAAACAAGATTATGTTAAAAGTTTTTAAGAAGGGCGGGAGCGCCCGATAGTAATAATAAAATACTTTCCCCACCCCTTCTCTTGCAAAGAGAGGGGAGAGGAAAGAGGCATGGTCAGCTGTTGCTGTTGATGGTTCTGTGAAAAGAAGGTGGGTCAGAGGCGGAAGCGGGCGCCGGCGAGAACTACGAGGCCGGGTTGTGGAATGTTGCCGAGGTCGTAGTAGCGGTGGTTTGTGAGGTTGGTGCCTTCGAGCCACAATTCGTAGTGCGGAGCCGCCCAACGGAGCTTAAGGTCGAGTGTGGCGTAGGGGCTGTATGGCACGAGTTCTCCTGTCGACTTGGCATCGCGATATAGGAGATAAGAGCCCATGCGGTCCTGCCAGCGGAAGCTCCATGCTGCCGAGAGGTGGGAGACGATAGGATGGTCAAGTGTGGCCACGACCTTGTGGCGCAGGTATTCCATCGCATAGTTGGACTTGTAGATCTCGACGTCGTCGCGGCGATGCTGGTGGATGTAGGCGTAGGAGAGGTCTAAATTGAAAATTGAGAATTGGGAATTGATATTGGCTGTGAAGCCCATGTTGTCGAGGTCGAAGTTGGCACTGTGGTAGACGTCGTCGGCCGAGTACATCACCCAGTCTATCATATTTGTGCCACGGTGGTAGAAGGCCTTTGTAAGGAATTTAAAAGTGAAAAAAGAAAAATGATAGTTGTTCTGGAAGCCGAGCTGTATGCTATGGCTCTCTTCGGCACTCATGCCTTGGTTGCCTTCGTGGGTTGGCGACTTGTAATAAAGGTCGGTGAAGGTGGGCAGACGGAAGCCTTTGTTGTAGGATGCGAAGATGCGCCAATGTGATGAGGGGCGGTAGGCAATGTCTACGCCTGGATAGAAGGAGAGGTGGTTGTCGAAGCGGGTATTCATGTTGCCGAGAAGACCTGCGCTGAGGGTGAAATGGGGGAGCAGGAGGGTGTGCTCGGCATTGAAGCTGAGGTTGGTGCGATTGTCGTGGCGGGTGTAGGAGGTGCCTGCGGGTGAACCGCTGGCGGCGAAACGCAGTGGGATGGGGTTGGAGATGGGCTGGCCGAGGGAAGTGCTGTAGATGCCTTCTTCGCGCACTTCGGCACCAACGGATGTGCGGCCTGCCTGCCATGCGATGCTGGCAGTGAGGCGCGCTCCGTGAACATCGCTGCGGTGGAAGTTCTCGCCTGTGGTGGTGTTGCGTATGAGTTCGAAGTTATCGTATAGGCGGTTCCAATAGACTTCCGGGCGCAGGCGCACGCGGCCCTTCGTCTCGGCTCCGAGGGAGGTGATGAAGCGGGTGTTGCGCTCGTACTGGTTGGGGTAGGCGGCAGAGTAGAATGTGTTGGCGCCGTAGGACTTCTGGCTATATCCGGCTTGCAGGTCGATGGAGAAGTCGTTGGCATCGTAGACGCTGCGCAGGTAGATGTTGCCGCGGCCGAAGTCGGAGTTGACGGTGGCGCCGTCGGAGCGCTGGTAGGCGGCAGAGAGGGAGATGAAGGGGAGGGGGGTGATGGATGCGCGGGCATCGGCGCCAAAGGTGCCGTAGCTGCCGCCATGGATGCCTGCCTCGAGTGTGTGGGGCTTGTCGCCCGCCGTATGAGCGGAGGGAACAGCGGCAGTCTTGGAGGTGGTAGAGGCGGGGCCTTTTGTGACAATGTTTATAGCTCCTCCGAAGGCAGAGGCGCCGTAGACGCGTGAGGCTGCGCCCTCGAGGATTTCGATGCGCTCAATGTCGGAGAGGTTGACAGGGAAGTCGGCAGCGAGATGACCAGTGTGGGGGGAGGAGATGTTGACGCCGTTGAGAAGGATCGTGATTTGATCAAAGGTGCCACCATCGATGGAGATGTCCGTTTGAATACCAAAGCCGCCACGTTGCCGGACGTCGACGCCGACGGCTAATTTGAGAATGTCGTTGACGGTGTGCGCCGCCGACGCTTCAATCTGTTGCGCGGTGATGATGCTTACGATGCGGGCCGACTGCAAGGCTGTCAGCGGTGAGAGCGTGCCAGCGACGGCTACTTCGGCGAGGTCGTGGCTATCGCCCTCAGGAGAGCCATCGGGGATTGTGACGGTGTCGTCGGTGGGCATGGTGGCGGGACTGGCGGCCTGCACCTTGGGCAGAGCGACGCTGGCAAGGGTGGATACGGCGAGGACGCCGATGCGCACTTCGCGGTGCATGCTTGCGAAGGCGGCGTAGCCACGGCGGCAGAAGCGGTGGAAAGCTACTGCTCGTGGCTGTGAGGTGGGGGTTTGGTTCATTGTTTGTTGGAATTTGGTTATTAAATGACAGGCGGGAATCCGCCTGCCGCGGAATGCTGTAAAGGAATGGGGCGAGAAAATAAAGGGGAATTAATGGAGGATGGATGACAGGATGGAGGTAGGGCGGCGGAAGAAGTGGTCGAGTTGCTTGAAGAGAGCTGTGCGGGAGAAGACTACGACTCGGTCGCCGGGCAGGATCTGCGTGCTGCCGTTGACGAGTATGCCCTGGCCTTTGCGCACAATGCCACCGATGGTGATGCCTTTGGGCAGGCCGAGCTTCATTACGGGTTTCTTTGTCACGAGCGCCCCCTCTACGGCGTCGAACTCGGCTACGTCGGCATCGGCGATGGTGAGGCTCTTGACGCTGGCAACGTCTGCTGCGAGCATCATCTGGTAGATATGGCTTGCAGCGATGGCTTTCTTGTTGATTATTGTGCCTATGTCGAGCTTCTCGGCCATCGTGATGTACTCCATGTTTTCAACCAGAGCCACGGTTTTGCGCACCCCCATACGCTTTGCAGCGAGGCAGGCAAGGATATTTGTCTCGGTGTCGGGTGTGAGGGCGCAGAAGGCCTGTGTCTGGCGTATGCCTTCCTCGTTCAGTAGTTGGGCGTCGCGTCCGTCGCCGTTGATGATGAGCACGTTGTCGTTGTCGAGCAGTTCGGCCAGCTTACGACAGCGGTCAGCGTCGCGCTCTATGAGCTTGACGTCCATGTAGTCGGGCAGCAGGTGGCATGTCTGCACGCCTATTCGCCCCCCGCCCATGATCATCAGGCGCTTGACGTCGGGGTAGGCCTCTTTGCCTACGAGCTGGCGTATGTTGGGTACGTTGATTTTCTGCGTCATGAAGTAGGCTATGTCGCCGAGCATTAGCTCGTCGAAGCCACCGGGTATTATGGTGTCCTCGCCTCTTTTGATGGCTACGATGTGGTAGGGCGCATCGGGCGGGCAGAGGTCCTTCAGCTTCTGGCCGAATAGCGCTGCCGCTTCTTCGCGCAGTTTGATGCCGAGAATGATGAGGGCCCCGTCGTGCACTTCCCACGACTGTCGCACCCAGGAGCGTTTTACTCCCTCTGCAATCTCTTGGGCTGCCAGAGATTCGGGGTATATGAGTGAGCCTATGCCGGCCGAGGTGAAGAACTCAGTGTTCTTCGGGACAAGGTACTCCTCGTTGTCGATGCGCGCCACCGTCTTTTTAGCTCCGAGCGAGTGAGCGAGCATGCAACTTGTGAGGTTGCGCGTCTCAGACGGTGTCACGGCAATGAAGAGGTCGGCTTGCTGAGTGCCAGCTTCCTTGAGGCCGCTGATGCTTGTTGGCGAGACATTGAGCGTCATCACGTCGAGGCCGTCGGTGACGTTGTCGAGCTTGGGCTCATCGGGGTCGATGAGCACTATGTCATGGTTCTCGTTTGAGAGAAGCGTGGCGAGGTGACTGCCTACGGCTCCTGCACCGGCTATGATGATTTTCATTAATTGAGAATTATAATTGAAAATTATTGTAGGATGGCACGTTTGATGCTTTCGACATCAATGCCGCACAGGTGTCTTAATTCGGCTACCGAGCCGTGCTCCACGAAACGGTCGGGCAGTCCGAGGCGCTGCACGGGCATGTTCAGGGCGTGGTCAGCGAGCCATTCGAGGACAGCCGAACCGAAGCCTCCGTTACGGACACCGTCCTCTATGGTGACGATGCGCCGGCAGCGTGTGGCAGCCTCGGTGAGGAGGAGGTCGTCGAGGGGCTTGAGGTAGCGCATGTCGTAGTGTGCTACTGAGAGGTCGGGGCGCTCGGTCTGTAGCTGCTTGATGGCTTCAACCACAGACACGCCTATAGCGCCAAGGGACAGTACGGCCACGTCGGCGCCCTCTTTAAGCCGGCGTCCGCGGCCTATCGGCAGAGCGCGCATCTGGCATTGCCAGTCGGGCTGCGAGCCTCGTCCGCGGGGATAGCGTATGGCGAACGGTCCGCGGTCGGGTTGCTGCGCTGTGAACATGAGGTGGCGCAGCTCGTGCTCGTCCATTGGTGCCGCCACGACGAGATTGGGGATAGTGCGGAGGAAGGCGAGGTCGAATGCTCCGTGGTGGGTGGGGCCGTCTTCGCCCACGAGCCCGGCACGGTCGAGGCAGAGCACGACGTTGAGTCGTGAGATGCATACGTCGTGGATGATATTGTCGAAGGCGCGCTGGGCGAATGAACTGTAGATGTTGCAGAATGGCAGAAGCCCGTCCTTGGCCATGCCGGCTGAGAACGTCACTGCGTGGCCTTCGGCAATGCCAACGTCGTAGGCCCGCTCAGGCATTGCCTCCATCATGATGTTCATAGAGCATCCTGTAGGCATCGCCGGCGTTACGCCGACTATTCTTTTGTTCTCGCGTGCGAGTTCTAATAATGTGTGGCCGAAGACATCCTGGAACTTTGGCGGCAGTCCGGCCTCGTCGGTGCGTATGAGTTCGCCTGTGTGGGGGTCGAACTTGCCCGGCGCATGCCATAGGGCGCCTCCGTGTTCGGCCGGCTCGAATCCCTTGCCTTTTACGGTGTGTATGTGCAGCATCTTCGGCCCTGCCATGTCCTTAATGGTGCGCAGGGTCTTCACAAGGTCGATGACGTCGTGGCCGTCGGCTGGCCCGAAATATCGTATGTCCATACCCTCGAAGACGTTCTGCTGGTGGTTGATGAAGCTTTTTAGCGAGTTGTTGAAGCGTAGTATGCCTTTCTTGCGAGCCTCGCTCATCCAGCCCCAGGAAAGCAGCGCGCGTGATGCCTTGTAGCGTATGCGGTTGTATGTGGGGTTTGTCTGCAGCTGGTGTAGCAGGTGCTTCATGCCTCCCACGCTGCGATCGATGCTCATGTTGTTGTCGTTGAGGATTATGAGCACGTCGTTTGGCGTGTTGGCTGCATTGTTGAGCCCCTCGAAGGCCAGTCCGCCGCTCATGGCCCCGTCGCCAATGACGGCCACGACATGGCGGTCGGTCTCGCTCTTCGCCTTGGCTGCGAGAGCCATGCCGAGGGCAGCGCTTATGCTGTTTGAGGCATGTCCGGCGGTGAAGGCATCGTACTCGCTCTCCTCGGGCGAGGGGAATGGTTTGAGGCCCCCGAAGTGCCGGTTTGTTGAGAAGACCTCCCGGCGGCCTGTGAGTATCTTATGTCCGTAAGCCTGATGGCCCACGTCCCAGACGATGCGGTCGTAAGGCGTGGCATAGACATAGTGCAGGGCCACCGTCAGCTCCACTACTCCGAGGCTTGAAGCGAGATGTCCCGGGTTGTCGGCCACCTCGTTGATAATCATCTGCCGCAGCTCTTCGCAGACCTTCGGCAGCTCATCAAGCGGCAACTGTCGCAGCTGCTCCGGCGTATTTATTTGTTCTAAGAGAGTGTATGTAGAGGAGTTTTCAGTCATGCTGAATGAGATTTTCGGTGCAAAGTTACATTTAATTTGTGATTTGTGCACGAAAATCACAAATTAAATGTAACTTTGCGCCTATGAAACTGCAAACTCAAGTGGAAATACCGTCGCTGTTGCGACCAGTCACCCTCCGCAACCGCATTGCTTTCATTGGGTCGTGCTTTGCCCAAAACGTAGGCTCAAAGATGCGCGAAAGCGGTCTGCCGGCATTAGTTAATCCTTTCGGAGTGCTCTACAACCCGCGGAGCATACTGGAGGTGTTCAGCCAGAACCCCCTCAATGACGATCTCTATTTCGAGGATGATGACGGCCGCTGGCATTGCTGGCTTACCGACAGCTCGTTGAGCGCCTCCACGCGCGAGGCCTGTAAGGCGGCTCTCGTAGCGGCCCGCGGCAAGATGGTTGAGTGGAACCCCGACACCCTGATTATCACTCTGGGCACTAACCGCTACTATGTAAGACGTGGGAATGGCGACAAGGCAGAGATGATTGTAGGCAACTGCCACAAGCGTCCGCAGGCCGAGTTTGAGGAGCGTGCTCTGGAGATCACGGAGTGTGTGGCAGCTTTGGACAAGTTGTGCCGCCTCTTTCCTCGCGCCCAGGTAGTGCTTACGGTATCGCCTTATCGCTATTCTAAGTACGGCTTCCATGAGAGCCGCTTGTCTAAGGCCACATTGCTGCTTGCCGTCGATGAGTTGTGCCGCCGCCACCCAGAGCAAGTCTGCTATTTCCCAGCCTACGAGATAGTGCTCGATGAGTTGCGCGACTATCGCTTTTATGGGCCGGATATGTTGCACCCTTCTCAGCAAGCTATCGACTACATCTGGGAACGCTTCTCAGAGCAGGGGCTTGACAATGAGACTCGCCGCTACCTCTTCGACTACGAACCTATCCGCAAGGCCCTTCAACACCGGCCCGATGACCCGGAGTCGCCGGCAGCCCTGCGCTTCCGTGAGCAGACGCAGCAGCGGCTTCACGATCTTTTGGCTAAGTATCAGATAGAACTATAATACGAAAGCAGCCCGCAAGTGCGGGCTGCTTTCGTTGTTATTTCACTACTACTTTCTCTGAGCCTATCACGTAGATGCCTCGCGGCAGGCTCTTGATGGCCTCGCCAGTTTGCACCTGCCGGCGCACGAGGGTGCCGCTGACGTCATAGATATCGACGATGTCAGTGCTCTGCTTTAGGTTCTCAAGGCGGTCGACACCGGCTTCGGGCACGTGCTTAATCTGCAGCTTAGAGGCTCCGGGCGCCTTAGTTTCCCAGCTGAAGCCGCAGCGTGTGGGCAGGAAGGTCTGTTCGCCGTCGGTGCGCACGAGAATGCTCTCGAGTATCTCGGTATCTTGCTTGGCGGGGATGCCGTAGCGGCCCGGCAGCTGAATGGCTTCCCAGCTGCTGGCGAACACTACGCGGTTGCCCTGTGCGTCGGTCATGGTGACGTCGCGCAGGTCGGTACTCACCGCTTCGGCAGAAGTTGTCTTTGCGCGCAGGTACTGCGTCTTAGGCGAATAAATAAGGTAGGGCACGCCGGCCTGGATGCCTTCGGCTGTGCAGTCGACGAAGAATAGGTTGAGCACGTCTGCCTGCTGACTCATGCCAGTGAAGCGCTCCACGCGTACGTCGGGAGCTGCGGCCTGCAACTGTTCGGCGTTGAGGGTCATGGGCAGACAGATGGAATTGTAGCCGGCCATCAGTATGCGGCTGATCTGCACTGGCTGCTCGGTTTGTTGCAGCTGGCTGACGTTGAACGTCTGCGAAGAGGTGGAGAGATACTTGGTGCGCACGGTTTGTGCGGAAATAGGTGAGCATAAGGCCATTAAGGCTGCTGCAAAGAGTGTAAAATGCTTCATAATAGAATGGTTTTGTAGGAAAATCTGCGTAAGTTTACAAAGAATATCTGAATGTTGGTGCGTTTGGAGCAAAAGCTTAACAAAGTTTAAAGGTTGTGCCTCAAGTTGTTATTTATCAAGGATTAAAGAATCAGAGCCCTGATGATGAACCATAGGACGGGTACGAGGAGGGCTGGCAGGAGGTTGAGCGTCTTGCAGTCCTTCAGCTGCAGCAGATTGAGCCCGCTGCCGGCAATCATCAGTCCGCCCACGATGAGTAGCTCGGCCATCAACTCGTCGCTGACAGCAGATGCCGAGATTTTGGCAACGAGGTAGAATAAACCCTGCCAGCAGAAGAGCACGGGAGCGGCCAGCACCATCCCGATGCCGTAGGTCGAGGCGAAGACAATGGAACTGACGAGATCCAGAGTGGCGTTGGTGAAGAGAAAGGTGTTGTCGCCCTTGAGCGCCGAGATTACAGGCCCGAGCATTGACAGGGGGCCTATGCAATATAGTAGTATGGCTGTGCTTAGTCCGTCGCCCAGACGTGAGGAGCCTTCCTTCGACCGGCTGTTCACGAGTCGCTTGAACCTGCCGTCGATGTCGAGCCACGTACCTATTATGCCGCCTATTGCGAGAGCCACGATGAAGAGCACCGGATAGCAGCTCTTGTGGAAGTTTGATATTGTGGCGTTGAGACCAATGGCTAAGGATGCGAGCCCGAGCCCTGTGTAGAGCACGTTCTTGTACTTTTCTTCGATGCCTCTGTGCATGAGTGCACCTACTATGCTCCCTGCGATTATTGTGCAGGTATTGACTATTGTACCTATCATATTCGTGTGCAAAAGTAATAAAAGATTAGGGATTCGGTATTAGGTGTTAGATAAAAATGCCTGTTATAGTATATTTTATTTCATTATCTTTCCCTGTTTGCTTATAAAGTGTTACCTTTGCAATCGAAATTACTCATTTTATTAACTAAATACCCTAACCTGCAATGTCAACAGTACAATTTTACAAACGAGAGCACCAGGTTCCTCTCGAGATGCACAAGGTGCGCGTAGTTCAGAAGCTTACCCTTCTGCCAGTAGAGGAGCGCCTGCGCGCTATCCAGGAAGCCGGCAACAACACGTTCCTGCTCCAGAACCGCGACATCTATCTCGACATGATCACCGACTCTGGCGTCAACGCGATGTCCGACAAGCAAGTAGCCGCTATGCAAGTGGCTGACGACTCCTATGCCGGCTCTGAGACCTGGAACCGTGCCAAGGCTGCCGTGAAGGAGGTGTTCGGCGTAGACAACGTGCTGCCGGCCCACCAGGGACGCGCTGCCGAGAACATCCTTGCTGAAGCGTTTGTCAAGCCAGGCATGGTGACGCTCATGAACTTCCACTTCACCACCACGAAGGCCCACATCACCCGCCTCGGAGGTGAAGTCGTGGAACTCGTGCACAAGAAGGGTCTGAAGCCCCAGAGCGATGACCCCTTCAAGGGCGACTTCGACCTGAAGGCGCTGAAGAAGACGATTGAGGAGTACACTCCCGAGAAGGTGGCCTTCGTGCGTGTCGAGGCCGGCACTAACCTCATCGGCGGTCAGCCCGTGAGCCTCGAGAACATGCTGGCCGTGACTGACATCTGCCACGACAAAGGCGTCATCAGCGTCCTCGATGCCTCGCTGCTGCAGGACAACGTCTACTTCATGAAGACGCGTGAACCCATGTGCAAGTATATGGAGACGAAGGAGATTTACCGTCTGCTTGCCAGCCGCTTCGACATTATCTATTTCTCTGCACGCAAGCTGGGCTTCTCACGTGGCGGTTTCATCCTCTCAAGCGATCCGAAGTGGACCAACCAGATGATGGAGTTCGTTCCCCTCTTCGAGGGCTTCCTCACCTACGGCGGTATGGAAGTGCGTTCCATCGAAGCTGCTGCACAAGGCTTGCTCGAATCGCTCGACATGGAGTACATCAACCAGGGACCTGAGTTTATCGCCTATATGGTGAAGGAGCTCGACGACTATGGTGTGCCCGTCATCAAGCCCGCTGGCGGCTTGGGCGTTCACCTCAACTGCTCGGAGTTTGTGCCAGATATGCCTCACGACCAGTATCCTGCAGCAGCCGTAGGCGCTGCCGTGTACATCGCCGGTGGCATACGAGGTATGGAGCGTGGTACGGTGAGCGAGCAGCGCGAGCCCGATGGCACCGAGCGCTTCGCCGAGCTTGAGCTGCAGCGTCTGGCAGTGCCTCGTCGCGTGTTCACCCTCTCGCAGATCAAGTATTGTGCCGACCGCGTCAAGTGGGTGTGGGACAACCGCGAGCTCATCGGTGGTCTGGAGTGGATCAGCGAGCCCAAGGTGCTCCGCTTCTTCTTCGGCCGGATGAAGGAAATCGGCTACTGGCAGGAGGAACTCGTCAAGAAGTTCCGCCAGGACTTCGGCGATTCGCTGTAGGCTTTGGACCGCAACAGAAAGAAAGCGGCTGTGTCGTTCAATTTGACACAGCCGCTTTCTTTATTATACACACCTCAACTGTTCCTTACGAAGGCCTGTTCTCAGTGTTTGTTGAGGCTCCTTTGTGAACCCGTCCTACGATGAGTGCGATGGCTCCGTCGCCCGTAACGTTGCAGGCTGTGCCGAAGCTGTCCATGGCTATGTAGAGCGTAATCATGAGGGCGCAGTCGCGCTCGCCGAAACCGAGCATCGATGATAGAACGCCCAACGCAGCCATGATGGCTCCGCCAGGCACGCCCGGAGAGGCCACCATGACGATGCCCAGCATGAACACAAAGCTTACGAACTCGGGCGTGGTGAACGGCAAGCCCTGCATGAGCATGAGGGCCACGGCGCAGGCTGTTATCTTCATGCACGAGCCGCTCATGTGGATGGTGGCGCAGAGAGGTATGGCGAAGCCGGCAACGTCCTCTGCCACGCCCATCTTCACGGACTGGCGCAGCGTGACTGGGATGGTGGCTGCCGAGCTGCTGGTGCCGAGGGCTGTGAAATAGGCGGGCAGCATGGTGGCCAGCAGCCTGAAGGGGTTGCGGCGCACGCATGCAGCCGCGATGCAGTATTGCACCAACAGCAGGGCAATGTGCATAGCGAAGATGATGCCTATGATAGCAGAGAAGGTCATCATGATATGCCAGGCCTGCCCCGTGCGTGTCATCTCAAGAAAGATGCCGAAGATGTAGAGTGGCAGCAGAGGTATGATGGCTACGGTTATGGTGCGCTCCACCAGTGTCTTGAATTCGTGGGCGATGCTGCGGCACTGCGGCAGGCTCAGGTATGCCATTCCTATGCCTCCGATGAAGCCTAAGGCCAAGGCGCTCATGACATCGAACAGGGGCGGTATGGCTATAGTGAAGTAGGGTGCAATGCCCTCGGCTGTGTCGATGGCGGAGAGCGACGTCGCGGGTGCTATCAGACGGGGGAACACGCTGCTCGAGATGCCATAGGAGAAAAGACCAGAGAGCACGGTGCTGCCATAGGCCAGGGCGATGGTGACGACCAGCAGGCGCCCGGCAGAGTGCCCAATGTCGGCAATGGCGGGCATGACAAGCCCCAGTATGATCAACGGGATCATAAACTTGAGGAAGCTTGAGAATACGCTGTTGAAGGTGGTGAACACCGCTACGAGCCACTCGGGCAGCAAGCGTCCGAGCAGGACGCCTGCTGCTATGGCTATCAGAATGCGGACGAGTAGGGGTAGGCGGGAGAATGGCATGGCCATTATGCTTGGAGATTAGAGGTTATGGATTAGGTCTTGATAGTTTTATCTTACTATGATTTTCTTGCCGCCACGAATGTATATAGAACCCTTGCGGAGCGTGGTAACGCGGCGGCCGGTGAGGTCGTATGTGGGCCGTGGCTTAAGGGTTGATAGTGCAGAGGCATCGCCGCTATTCTCCTCAGCCAGAGCCTGAATGGCAGTCAGCTGTTCCCACTCGTCGAGGTCGCCAACGATGGTGCCGAACTCAGCCCAGCGCGAAGCCTTGTAGGCGGCCACGGAGCTGGCGTAGACATGGATCGTGGGCTTCGAAGAGAAGAGGTAGTTGTTGACCGTCGGTGGCGTCTTGGCCTTGACGTAGGCGTCGGTGACGGGCGAACTGTAGAACGCTCCCTGGGCGAGGGTGCGCATCTTAGAGCCAATGACGACGCGCGTAAGCGACGAACAGTAGGCGAACGCATCGCCGCCGATAGTTATTACGGGGAAATTTATAACTCTTTAGAAATCATTTTGTTACCTCATTTTTGATAGTAATTAGGTAACGATTTAGAAACGAGCTGAATTACATATTCTGTCTCGTTATACACATTTCCAAAGAACGCTTCTTAGTGAG
>JAFUFW010000076.1 GCA_017469685.1 Bacteroidaceae bacterium
ATCGGTATCCATACCAATCAGCATGGCGTTCGACCAGTTGAGGTCATTCACCGCCCTTACGGCACCTATATTGCTGCCTCCCAACAAGGGGAATATCGCCAAATCGAAAAGAAGATTCATCTCCCGCTCGTAGATGTAGTCATACAGCAGGCCATACGCTTCCTCCGGTTTAGCGAAACCGCTTTCGTTGTCAGCCAGATACTGCAATTCGAGCAGGGATTCATCACTTGAGTTTGGAAAATTACGCTCGTGGCCATCCCTGAATCCGCTGATAGCCATATCGAGTGTAGGCACACCGGGAGCGGCCGCCAGTATCAATGCCGGGTAGTCGCTCACCATCGCCCCAGCAAGATAGGCGGCTCCGTACCTGTCGACCATAACGCTATTTACGCTTTCCACTTGTAGCATACTCTCCATCAGCATCACCCGACTTCCGTGTCCTGCGAGACGTGGAGGCTCCTGGCTGACAATATTCTCATAAACTGAACTGCCCAGAATGAGCATCGCTGAATCTGCCGCAGCATGACTTTGCACCCAGTTTCTGTACATAGCCATCGCTTCAGCCGAATCGCTTGGCTCCAGCAAAGAGGCGGTTCTGCCCGTTTGTTCGTGGAAGCGGAACAGTCCATCCACGATGCAGTCGTTGTAGCCGTTGTCGCCCAACCCGTTGGGACTAACGAGGTAGGTCACCTCGGCCTGTCGCACAGTATTCTCGTCCGGCTCCGGCAGATTAACTTTGCTGCATGAGGACAACGACATCATGCAGCAAAGAGAGAATGTGTATCGCCAAAGATATTTCATTTAGTAGATGTCTTGCACGAGACGAACAGTAAAGCGATTAGTTTCGTCCCACGAATAGGTAGCGGATGCTTCAAAGGTCTCAAATTCATTAAGCCGGATAACTCCGTCTTTTGTATTATCTTCCTTCTTAAGACAACCATAATGGCCTGCAAAAACTAACAGAATAAAATCTGTTCCATTACACCAGCCATTAAACCTATGATAAAAACCTAATACGCCTCCATCTTCATCGGGGAAGAATGCTTTTGCGGTGCTAATGTGTGATACATCGTTAGCATTCAGCGTTTTTTGAATGCTGAGGAAATCATCTATAGAAGAAACACGCCATCCTTGGGGAGTAAAATGACTAAGTCTAGCCTCGCTATCGCAGGCATAATAAGCATCATTCTTCGTAGTATTTTGATAATTCTTATAGTATACACAATTAAGCTTTTTACCATCAGTTGTTTGATTGGCCTGATAGTTATCTCTCATCCATATCTGGTTGAAAATTTTCACTACGGGATAGTCGTGCGCTTCGTATCTTCCCGGAGCACTGACCGTGTAAGCCTGCACGGTGGCATCCACGGTTTCCAATGCATGCACTATCGAGTCATTATGGCTGTCAAAGAAGTTGGAACCTCGCACGTAAAGTTCGGATATGGCTCCCATAGGTTGGTCAACCAACGAAACAACCGAGAGTCCTTCCTTCGACCAGCAGACTTTGGCGGGACGGTGTGTAGCATCGCCGGCGAAGTAGCCCAGATTGTACTTCACTTTGTTAGACACGATAGGGTAGATGACACAGACGCGCTGGGTCTTGTCGATGACGGGAATGTACTCGTGGCAGATGCGGGCAACGGCCTGACCGCCACGATAGTAGTCCTTGATGAGACTCTGGTCTTGATCCTTGCTTTCACTGACAAAGTTGGGGATGGAGGCCAAGTGGGTTGCGTCACCCATCTCATACTCCATGTTGAGTGCCTTCGACATATCCTCCTCTATCTTGTCGCCATTGATATAGGCCTTCAGTTTGTTGTAGCGGTCTACGCCGTCCACGCCGTCTACTGCTAACGTCAGCGACTTGTCTACCAAGTCATAGAGTGGAATCAGCGCGACGTTGTCGAGACCAACGAGCGTCTGGTTCTGGACATCCTTCAGCGACTCTATCCATGCCTGGAAGTTTGTGTCGTTGTCACCGTTGGCTGCTGCCAGATTTACGGCAGCCTGGCTGCTGCCACCTTGCACCTTGACAATAGTCTGCATCGCCTTGCTGTTTTTAGAGTATGATTGCTTGTACTCGTCGGAAACATTCATCGATGCTTTCACAAACATGTTCTTGTATGAGCAATTAGCGTATGCCTTCAGGTCGTAACTACCTTCCACTTTCGAAATATCCACGGTTGTAATATATTTCATACTACCACCGAGGCGAGCCGTCATTACGAGGTGAGTGCCGTAGGTTTGCACCAGTTTGGCCAGTCCCTCTTCGGTTGAGGGATAGACCGTTGGGACATCGTGGCGGCGTCCCTTGGTGGGCAGACCATTGATGTCATCGTAGGCGGCATCGGTCATGTAGGTGTTGATGATTTCTGTGGCGCTCATCTCCATGTGTGCGCTCTGCATGTCGGCTTCCACATAACTGATGGCATACTCGTTCTCCTGCTTTGAGAAGTTCTTCATGCCGAATGAAGCACCGACTTCGCCCTTAAAACCGAGATACTTGCCTTCGAACTTTGCATCGGCAGACAATTCATTGCTCAGTTCACTCACGCTAGAGCCGCTGTAGGTCTTGGCTACAAACGAAGCATTCATAGGCCCCACAGTCATAAGGCCTGCTTGGTTGGCCTGTGCGATATTGATGATGGGAGTCATGGACACAGAGTTCATTGAAGCCCGCTCAGCAAGGACGTTGTAGCCATAGCCTACTACATAGACACGATTACCGCGTGTCAAGTCAACGGCGTTTTCATCATCTTCGGCTATACTCTTCTGCTGAAGTTTAATAACCTGGCTCTTGCTCTCGTCCTTGAGGAAGTCGATGAACATCTCACCGCCACGCCGCTTCTCTAACGGGTTGTCGATGACGCAGAGTTTTACGGTCTGCGAACCCGTGCCGTGGTCAGGCAGAGCGTAGCAAATCTGTCCGTCTTCGAAGTCGAACTCAATCTTCCACTCCGAGTCGCTCTTGATTTCAAATGGCAGTTCATAACTGTAACGCTCCAACTGCATTAGGTTAGTTTCCTCGGGAATCACGACATCTGCCAGAATATTATTGTCAGTGTCGTCTGAACAGGCCGTAAAGGACACTGCTGCGATGGTCATTACCATCAATCTAAGATTTTTTTTCATAAGGGAATTAATAATTAGTATTGTAAGAAATATTTCTACCTTCCACATTTGCACACTGTGTGTACTATCGTTTAATCAGTAGAGATAATGAGCATCCGCTTCTGGCCGTCGAGGGCCGTCTTGATGTTCTTGGCGCCAGAGACCACCTTGCAGCGGCTCACCTCGTCGCCCTCCACGCGGCTGACCTTCAGCCGGGCTATCTCGGTGCGGGTGTCCTTGCCGCCGATGGTACCGATGACATAGACGGCGAAGTGGGTGCCCTCTTGTACGCCGTGGGCCGAGCCGAGGTCAATGTAGA
>JAFUFW010000077.1 GCA_017469685.1 Bacteroidaceae bacterium
CGACGGCGTTCGTCCTTTCGACCTCGACGTAGCTCAGATGTTCGGACATTCGCCTAAGACCGTGATGATTGACGAAACCGTCGAACGAAAGTATGAGAATGTGACGGCAGAAGAGGAAAACAAGTCAATTGCCAATCTTCAGGCATCGCTGGAAAAAGTGCTCTCACTCGAGGCTGTTGCCTGCAAGGACTGGCTGACGAACAAGGTCGATCGCTCCGTCACGGGAAAGATTGCCCGCCAGCAATGTCAGGGCGAGCTGCAGCTGCCACTATCAGACTGCGGCGTCGTAGCCCTCGACTATCGCGGACGTAGCGGCATAGCCACAGCACTCGGCCATGCACCACAGGCCGGACTTGCCAATCCGGCAGCAGGTTCTGTGCTCTCGGTTGCAGAAAGTCTCACCAACCTCGTCTGGGCTCCGCTGGCAGAAGGCCTCGACAGCGTAAGCCTCTCAGCCAACTGGATGTGGCCCTGCCGCTCGCAGAAAGGCGAGGATGCCCGCCTGTATCAGGCCGTGGAAGCACTTTCCGACTTCTGCTGTGCCCTCGAGATAAACGTTCCCACGGGCAAGGACAGCCTATCCATGACACAGAAATACCCCGATGGCAGCAAGATTATTGCTCCAGGAACCGTCATCGTAAGTTCGGGTGGCGAGGTGAGCGACGTGCGCAAAGTAGTAAGCCCCGTGCTGGCCGACGAGCCAAAGAGCGCCCTCTACCACATCGACTTCTCATTCGATGAGCTTCGCCTCGGAGGCAGCGCCTACGCTCAGGCCCAGGGCAAGGTGGGCTCCGACGTGCCTATGTGCACCAACCCAGAATACTTCCGCGATGCCTTCAATGCTGTTCAGGAATGTGTGAAGCGCGGCCTGATGCTTGCCGGACACGACATCAGCGCCGGCGGCCTCATCACCACTCTGCTGGAGATGTGCTTTGCCAACACTCACGGAGGCATGAAGATTAACCTCGTGAACTTCGAGACCGACGATATCACGAAGATTCTCTTCGCCGAGAACCCAGGTGTGGTTGTTCAAGTAAGCTCAAAGCACGAAGCCGAGTTCAAGAAACTACTGGAGGAGGAAGGTGTAGGATACATATATATAGGAACGCCCGCGCGCGAGCGTAGCTTACGCATCCGCAAGGGCGACTTCGAGGAGACACTCGACATTGATGCCCTGCGCGACGTCTGGTACGCCCCTTCACACCGCCTCGACCAGAAACAGAGTATGAACGGTTGTGCCGACGAGCGTTTCAAGAACTACAAGCTACAGCCCATCGACATACGTCTGCCACGCCACTTCACAGGCAAGCTCGCCCAGTACGGCATCAGCGCTGACCGCAGGAAACAGTCGGGCATTAAGGCCGCCATCATCCGCGAGAAAGGCACTAATGGCGAGCGCGAGATGGCTTATTGCCTCTACCTCGCCGGCTTCGACGTGAAGGACGTCATGATGACCGACCTCATCACTGGTCGCGAGACGCTGGACGACATACAGATGATCGTCTTCTGCGGAGGCTTCTCAAACAGCGACGTCCTCGGCTCCGCCAAGGGCTGGGCTGGCGCTTTCCTATTCAACCCCAAAGCCAAGGCTGCCCTCGACCGCTTCTATGCGCGCAAGGACACCCTCTCGCTCGGCATCTGCAATGGCTGTCAGCTCATGGTAGAGCTTAACCTCCTTGGACTGACGGGCGGCGAGAAGATGCTGCATAATGATTCCCACAAGTTTGAATCGGCTTATCTCGGCCTCACTATTCCCGAAAACAAGAGCGTGCTATTCGGTTCGCTCGCGGGTAGCAAGCTCGGCATCTGGGTGGCCCATGGCGAAGGCAAGTTCCACCTGCCTCAGCCTGAAAGCAAATACGACGTGGTAGCAAAGTACAGCTGCGACGCCTATCCGGCCAACCCCAACGGCTCTGACTACAGCGTGGCTGGCCTCTGCTCGGCCGACGGCCGCCACCTGGCGATGATGCCTCACCTCGAACGCGCCATCTTCCCCTGGCAGTGCGCCTACTACCCAGCCGACCGCCGTATGGACGAGGTGACGCCCTGGATTGAAGCCTTCGTGAATGCACGCAAGTGGTGCGAGGAGGCAGCATGCTGACTTCCCTCTTCACAACCTTCTTCCACATAGGCCTCTTCACTATAGGCGGCGGCTACGCGATGATTCCGCTCATCGAAGCAAAGGTTGTGGAGGAGAGGCAGTGGATCTCACGCGAGGAGTTGCTCGACCTGATGGCCGTAGCACAGTCGTGCCCCGGCATCTTCGCCGTGAACATTGCCATCTTCATCGGCTATAAGCTCCGCGGCGTGGGCGGTGCACTTATGTCTACGCTCGGTTGCATCATGCCCTCGTTCATCATCATCCTGGCCATTGCCCTATTCTTCCGCCAGTTCCAGGACAACGTATGGGTGGCCCGTGCCTTCCGTGGCATACGCCCTTGCGTCGTGGCGCTCATTGCCGCGCCTACGTTCAAGATGGCAAAGACGGCCAAGATTGGCTGGACCAACGTCTGGATTCCCGTCCTCGGTGCCTTCCTCATCTGGATGTTCGGCGTCTCACCCATCTGGGTCATCGTAGCCGCAGGTCTGGGCGGCTGGCTGTACGGGAAATACATTGTCAACCCTAAACCCTAAAACCTAACCCCTTGATATACCTCCAACTCTTCTACACTTTCTTCCTCATCGGCCTCTTCGGTTTCGGAGGCGGCTATGCGATGATTTCCATGATACAGGGTGAAGTCGTCACCAACCACCATTGGATGTCGATGGGTGAGTTCACAGACATCGTTGCCGTCTCGCAGATGACGCCAGGGCCTATCGGGATTAATTCAGCCACCTACGTCGGCTACACATCTGTCGTCAACGCCGGCGGCGCACATTGGATGGGCATACTCGGCTCAGCCACGGCCACCTTTGCCGTCGTCCTGCCCTCGTTCATCCTGATGCTTCTCATATCGAAGTTCCTGATGCAGTACAAGAACCACCCGGCTGTGGAGCACGTTTTCCTTGGCCTGCGCCCTGCCGTAGTTGGCCTGTTGGCGGCTGCCTCTCTCCTGCTTATGACGTCAGAGAACTTCTCTACGCCCAAGGAGTCGCCCTGGCAGTTCTGCATCAGCGTAGCAATCTTCCTATTGACGCTCGTCGCCTGCCAGATCTACAAGATGAACCCCATCCGCGTCCTCATATTCTGCGCCCTCGTTGGCATCCTGCTGTTCTAATTCATCATTAGTCACCACCCTCAGCGCCCCTCTTTCGCTGACATCATAAACAAACCAACCCACATTGCTTGCCTCACGGCTCAACGCCTTCCGCTGCCAGCGAGGCAAACTTGAATCCAGCACCACGATCTCAGGGCTAAAGCACCTTGCGAGCCCCTGCAGGTGCGAGGCTTTGAAACCTTTCGTCAGCCACAGCAGATCGATATCGAGAGGTTGGGCCACGGCCTCATCAGGACTGTTCCACACTTCCTTGCCATTGAGCATCACGGCCTTAAAGCCTCCGATCTGCACCGACTGTTGTCCGCGAAGTACTACCGGTGTCTCAGTAAGCCGTTTCTTCCAAAAAGTGGAAGCGATGTATTTCATGCCCGCCTCTAAAGAATCAGGCTCAGGCATCAAGAGCCAGCTTTGCGAGGGACTGGCAATGATGTGCATGGCGGGGCAGCGCCAGTTGTTGTAGACCACTACCTGCGGCTCGGCCTTACGGCTCCAGAAGTCCTCTACTACGGCTCCAGGCAGACCAACAGCAAAGCCCATAACAGCCAGCTCGGCAGCCACAATCGCAGATAAAGCCTTGCCCAACAGCGGCACGAAAGGCGCACACAAAGGCACGAAAGTGATGAGGAGCAATAGCGCGGCACCGTAGATGAGCACTGTTGTAAGTGGTATCAGAACGACACTGAAGAGCGGAGCGTACAATGGAATCTGATGGAAATAATAAGCCACCAGAGGCAACGAGAAGGCTTGAGCGCACAGCGAGACGGCTATCATCGTCAGGATCCAGAGAAGACAATGACGCTCGAGCCAATAGGCCAGACGGCGGAAACGGCTGAAGAACCAGCGGGAGAGCCTATGATAAAGAACGAGGATGCCTGCCACAGAGGCAAACGACAGCTGCGCACCTACGTCGAAAAGACAGACAGGGCGGATGAGCAGCATGATCATTGCCGTGAGCACGAGCCAGTGGAGCGACTGAGCGTAGTGGCCAAGAAGCGAGCCCAAGAGCAGCACACTAAGCATGAGCGAGGCGCGGACCAACGACGTTGGAAGACCTGCCACGAAGGCGTAAGCCCAGACAAACGCTATCACGCCGACGACAAGCAGCGGGCGCCAGCGCGACAGGATGAGACGCCCGTTGATAAGCGTAAGGAAGAGTCCCACGATGATGCTCAAGTGTAAGCCTGAGAGCGCCAGCAGATGACTTGCTCCGGCTGCTGCATAAAGGTCGCGCGTCTCGGGGCTGAGCTGCGAGCGGTCGCCCAGCGTTGATGCCACGACGATGGCCTGAGCATCGGCATCCATGTCGGCATCGGCAAAACGCCCTATAAGCTTAGCCCTCAGCCCCTGTGCCCGCTGCCGCAAGCGCCCTAAAAACGAGGTGCTATCCTCTACACCTTGTATCCAACGCCAGCGCACATAGTCGAACTCGTCGGGGTTTCCACGATTGACGGGCGGACGCTCCATGACAGCCCATGCCGCGCGCACCTCCCGAGCATAAGAGGCATAGCGCACAAGACCAATGGCAGCAAAGAAAAGCCCGACCAGCGCCGGAAACACATAGCGCCCTACCCTCCACCGCAGCTCCCTGCGCCATAGGGCTGCTGCCACAAGCGCCATGAACAAACAAAATCCCCATGCGGCCACATCAAGCCACATGGGGATCTCGATTCTTTGATAAAACAAGCTATCGCTCACGATGATGCCTGCCACGAGCGACAGGACAATCACTACGACGGGCTTGCTCATAACGATTGCGTTAAACGGCAGTCAAGCGCTTCAGCGCTACGACCTCTGCACAGGGGTCTGGCTTTCCATAGAGAGCCGAGCCGGCAACGTAGACATCAACGCCAGCCGCAGCCAGCGAAGGTGCCGTCGCGCGGTTCACACCTCCGTCAACCTCAATGAGAGCCTTAGAGCCAGCCTTGGCAATCAACTCGCGCAGACGGCTCACTTTTTCGAGGCTGTGTTCAATAAACTTTTGAGCTCCGAAGCCAGGGTTCACGGTCATGAGCATTACGACGTCCACGTCGCCAATGACATCCTCGAGCGTGGAAACAGGCGTGGAAGGATTCAAAGTGACGGCGGCACGCATGCCTGCCTCGTGAATCTGCTGAATGGTGCGGTGGAGGTGGACGCACGCCTCCTGATGCACATTCATGACTGCAGCCCCGAGATCGCGCACCTGCGAGATAAACTTCTCGGGCTGCACAATCATCAGATGCACATCCAACGGCTTCGTCGTCAGCCTCGCCACATGCTCAAGCACAGGGAAGCCGAACGAGATGTTAGGCACGAAGACGCCATCCATCACGTCCAAGTGGAGCCAATCAGCTTCCGAACGGTTGAACCACTCCATCTCAGCCTGCAAGTTTGCAAAGTCGGCAGCCAGCAGGCTTGGTGCAATCAGGTTGTGCTGACCAGCACCCATAGTACGCAACTCAATCATAACGGACGCACGGCTCTGGCTCGAGCACGGATTTTTTCGAGGGTGGAGACTTTGGGACTACAATGCTTGCCGCTTATCGAGGCAATAAAAAGAGAGGCGGCAAGACGGTCGGCAGTGACAACATGAGCCATCTGCACAGGTAGGAGTACGGGTTGTTGCATAGGCAATTCTTTTTTGGAAGTGCTGCTTTTAACATAATAACGCACACATATCTCCGTTTATTGTGCAACGACAGAAAAAAGAAACAGAAAATTCCACCAGCGAACCTCCTGAGGTTCGCTGGTGGAATTTATATTATCATCCGCTTGCTTCTGCCTGTTCAGCCAGCCGGATTCTACGATGAAGCCGACCGTGCAAGCCTTAACGCACGATCTTGCGTGTCTGCTCGCCCTGCTTGACGATGAGCACGCCGCGGGCAGGTACGTCCCAGAGGTTGAAGCTCTCAGACGGAGCGCTGTAGACGAGGCGGCCCGAGGCGTCGTAGACACGAGCAATGGAAGCCTCGGCTGATGTCGACGAGCCCTGCAGATTGCCGATGCCTGTAAGCACTGGCACAGCTGTCTTCACTTCTGACACTGTGCATGTGGCAGGGTCGCCGGTGTATTCAATCTCGTAGCCAAGCTCGCCGCCATTGCAAAGAATGGAGTGCCACTTGCCCTCGCGATCGTCGCGCACACCGAAGCTGAGGCGATACTTATGGCCAGGCTTCAAGCCTTGCTCGCCGTCGACATAATAATAGAAATAGAAATTCTTGTACTGCTCAGAGCTGCCAGCGTAGCCATAGCCGGCAGGAATTGTGTCGCGGTCCAGCAAGTCTGAAGCAATCACCCAGTCTGTGCCGTCGGTAAGGTCTTGTCCGAAGAGGCCGAAGGCACCTTCGAAGTCAGATGAGTTCATATTGATGAAACCATAGGGCAGGTCGCAGTAGAGAGTGACATGCTCTACGTCGGCATCATCCTTAAGGGTTCCGAAACGGAATGTGAAAGGATCGCCAGCATAGGCCGTGATACGACCTTCGACGTGATCCGTAGGAAGCGGAGTGGCACGAATGCCAGTAACCATTTCCACGCCTCGGGTGAAGTTGTATGTCTTATCACCTGAGGCTGGAGGATTAAGGCTGGTGATGGCGTAGAAGCCATCGCCTGAACCGCGCCAGCCCCAGTTAACATAGACAAGACCATCCTCATCTACTCCACTGAACACAAAGGCGTGACCGCCGAACGACTCATCGGCACCTCCATAGAGCACGGGGCTGCGCTGGGCAAGTTCGTCGTAGATAAGTTGAGCCCACGTCTCGGGACCGTCGACGGTGTCGTAGTCATAGTACTTCACGCACTCCTGAGGATAGCTGAAGATGTGGGTCAGAGCGATGCCGGCAAGATAAGTATAGGTGCCACTGGCGCCAGATGAATACTGCATATAGCAGGCATAGCCGCAGTCGCGCATAAGCTCATCGATATTGTCGCCGTAGCGCCCAATGCTCTTGTAGCTGTCCTTGTAAGGCCAGGTGTAGGTGGAGCTGATCTTCTCCGTCTTGCTTTCCGTTGTCGTCTTCGTACCTTTCTTCGTCAAGATGTAGTAGCTACCTTCAAACTCAGCGCTGGCAGGCCACTGGCAATAGTTCATACACTGAGCCAGAGCCGTAGCGACACAGCCCGAAGGACAGTTGCTGGGCGTCAGGCGATCGAAGGGATATTCCTGACTCCAGGTCGTAGTGACGAAGTTCTCTACTGGCACGAAAGTGGCCTCAACACGGCGCGGAGCCAGCGCTTCATCCGAGGAAGCCTCTGCAGCCGCAGTCTCGCGGCTCCATTCGTCGAGGAACCAACGAAGGCCTTCAGGCATGTCTGTAGGGTCGAAGCTTCCTACGGAATATCCCACAAGAGGCTCCACGAGCATACTCTTGGCCACGATGACGAAGCCGTCGCCCTCGGCAGGCGAGAAGATGGAATAGGCATTATCGTCGGCAAGACACTTCAAGCTTGCAGCCTTGGAACCCAAGCTGCCGTTCATGCCTTTCACTTGAGCAGAGGGGAACAGTTTGGTTGCAGCTATAGCACGCATCTGGGCATCAGAGCGTTCGCCGGCACACAGAGCCATTGAAGCTACGACTAAAATGACGGAAAGTAAGGATCTTTTCATTACTTAATATGAACAAATGATTTTTGCAAAAGTAAGTTGCATCGCCTCCCGAAGAAGGACGATACAACTTACATTATTGATTTAACAACTTATGATTAACGGGTAAGAGCGTCGTGGCTCATAGCAACGCGTGCGAAGCGAGCGTCCTTGTTAACCTTCTTGCCGTTCCAGCGGTTGGCCTTGCGGATAGCAGTGTTGAGCTTAGCATTGCCCCATGAAGGAGTAAGGCGCTTCACACCTGCAGTCCCCGTGATCTCGAAGAGCTCTTCGACCTGACCGAACGAACCGGCGCTTACGAAGTATGCGGGGAAGAAGTGGAATATCTTCGTGGCAGGATCGTAGTAAGACGTGTTAGCACCATAGCGCTCGCTATTGAAGAGAGCACCTTCGATGATGTACATCGGTCCATAGGACGGATGGTTGTAGTCAATAGCTTGCTCCAGAACGACGCAGGCGTTGGTGGTCTGGTTCCATGTGAACATGAAGTCAGTGCCCATGAGCCATTCGGTAATCTTGTATGTGTCGTCTCTGTCGTCGCGCTTGTAGAGCTCGTAACCCTCGTCGGGATCGTACTCGTCTTCAACATCGCTGAACATCAGGTAGTAGTAAGTACCTGTTGCAACCTTAGACCAGCTGATATTAGCAAGCACTTCAGTGGCTGTTCCAAAGTCGAGGCTCTCATCTTCGCTGACGAAGGTGATGGTGAGAATGACTTCAGTGTCGCTGTATGAACTCGTGGTCTGGTCGATCTTAGCGAAGATGTCGTGACCCATATTGTCGTCGAGACCTGTGGGCTGCAGACGATAGCCGTCGGGGATTACGATCTTGCCATCCTTGTCGACAGCGAAGTAGAGGTCATAACCCTCAGCATAGGGCTCAACAATCTTATAGGCAGTGCCGTAGCTCTCAGCAAAGACCTCATCGCACTTATCCTCAGTGTTGACGCAAGTGCCCTTATAGAGGGTAGCCTCGCCAGCACCTTGCTTCTCAGAGGTGTAGCTGCCGGAGAACACTTCTTCCCATGTGAAGTCGTCGCTGGCGATGTCAGCCACGTGGGGATCCTTGTAACCGGGGAAGAGGATTTGAACGATGCCGTCGGTCTGAGTGTTGTTCCAGCCACCAACGCCAATCATGTAGTAGTAGGGAGCGAGATGAATCTTACCCGGGAGAATGCGCTTCTTGCCAGCAACCTCCACCGGCTCCTTCTGGTAGCTGACGACATAGTTGTAAGTCCAGTCGCTAAGGCTTGAGAAGTGAGAGGGGTGATACATCATCACGTCAGCAGAATAGCCGGTGTGGAAATAACCTGTGTTGACAGGATTGAAGTAGACGAGATCGTTGTCACCCATCATGTCGGCCACGTTAACGCCAAAGAGCTGCTCCGTAGGCTTTAGGATGCGGAAGGTAATGTACTCGCTCTCGTTGCCATCGGTATATCCAGCTTCGACAGCCAGCTTGAAGGGATCCTTCATGCGGAACTGCTCGGGAACATCGTCGCGCTGGTAGATTTCGCAGTGATCGGTAAGCTCGTACCAGAAATCTTCAACGAAGGTAGCCTCGCCGAGATAGTTCCACTTCACGCGGGTCACGGTAGCGCTGTAAAGGATTGAGTCGGAGTATTCCGATACATACTTAGGATCAGCGGTTGTGAGCTGAAGGTTGTAGGCAGTACCAATCTCAGCATTTGGGAACTTAACGGAGATCTTAGCCAGGCTTTCGCCGTCAGCGAACTGAGCGGGACCAACCTCGAAGACGTCGTCATCGTTCTTGAGAACGTCGAGGTTCACGGTGAGAGCACCAGTGGTGTTGCGACGCTCGAGTTCAACTTCAAACTCAGTAGCATCGGTCGGGTCAAGTTCTACAGTGCGACTGAGTACGGGGAAATAGAGGTCGGCATAGCCAGCTTCAGCATTCCACTTGCCTGCAGAGTAGTCGTCGTCTTCCTTACAGGACACGAAGGTCAAACCAACTGCCATCAGAAGGAAGCTATATTTGAAAATCTTTTTCATATACGTAACTCTTTAATAATATGTTATGAATTAACGTGCAGGGGCAAACTGACCGATAGCGATAGGAGCGATGACGGTCTGAGTAGGATCGGGATTGTTGTTGCCCTTGATAGCTGCGTTGGTCGACTCTTCGCTGTCGGGGATGACGAGGTTCCACCAAGGCTTGATGCCCTTGCAGTTGACCTTGAAGATGTCGGAGGGAGCATTAGTGCCTTCGTAGTTCTGGATCACGTCAGGAGCCAGACGCTTAGCATTCGGGAAAGCGTTGCCCTCGCCCCAGAACTCCAGACGCATCTGGTCGAGCACTGCCAGCTGGAAGCTGCGCAGGTCGCCTGCGGTGCAGTTGTAAGCGGGGTCGCGATAAGTCTTGACGAATCTGTTGAGGAGCGTTACACCAGCGCCTACGCCCTGGCTTGCGCCTACGCCTTCAGCCTCGATAAGAAGCATCTCTTCGATACGCATGACGGGTACGTCGACGGCACCACCATTGCTGTAGGTCTCCCAGTCGCCACCGAGGCAGCGGAACTTCAGCGAGAGGTAAGCTGGAGCGTCGTTGATATAAGAAGCGTCGCGGCAAGTCTTATAATCGTAGTAGTCGTACTTCAGAGGATTGAGGAACAAGCGCTTGCGGATATCTGTGCGATTCATCTTGTCATACAAGCTCTTGTCGATGCCAGGGAAGGTAAGGCTTGAATAGCCCCAGTCTGCCTCACCGGACATCCAGCCCGTGAAGTTACAGAGGTTACCCATGTTCTCAGCATCGTAGTGGATATACCACATCCAAGCCTGGTTGGCAGTGTTGAAGCCAGTGTTGACATCGTCAATCTGAGCCTCCGTGATGGGGCGTGCGGTGATGCGCTCAACGCTCATCTCTGCAGTAACCTGGTCGATAGCCTTGCGGGCATACTCGGCAGCAAGGTCGTACTTCTCGTCCCAGAGGTAAGCCTTAGCCTTCAGACCATACACGGCAGCCAGCGTGGGCACTGTGCGGTTGAAAGCGATCTTCTCGGAGAGGCAATACTCAGTGTAGTTAGCCATGAGAGCTTCAGCATTGTCGAGGTCGGAGATGATGAACTCCATCATTTCTTCGTGAGTGGCACGAGGATTGTTGCGGGCATCGTCTACAGAGGTCTTCTCAGTCACGATGGGCACGGTGAGGCCCTTGACAGAGGACACGTCGGTGTAGATATTCTCCTTCGGCTCGAAGAGCACGGTGAGCATGTAATAGTCGAAAGCACGGCTTGCATAACCTACGCCAGCGTAGTACTTCATTTCGTCGGAGGTGCTTGTTGCAGCGGTGTCGACAGCAGCGATAAGGCTGTTGGCATCCTTAACGAACATATAAAGCGTGCGATAGGGCAGGTATGAGAAATAGCTGGTAGAACCGTAGATACGGTCGCAAGTGTTGTAGTTACGATACCAGTCGTAACCAGAGTTGCTGCCAAGGGGATACATGTCGCCGAGCATTTCAGTCTGGGCAATCATGAACTGGGGGTAGGCCATGTCGGTCTCGTGAGTCTGCTCGCCATATACGAGGTAGCCCTGCTGCATACGCGAAGGAATACCGTTGACGGCCGACTGCAGACCACTGGCTACTTCACCCACCTGCTTCTCCGTAGCAGTGGAACTCTCAGGGAATGTCTCTTCGAGACAGCTTGTCAGAGCCATCGTGGCAGTGACAGCGATAAGAGGAAATAGTATCTTTTTCATTGCTTAAATCCTTTCTTAGATTAGAATGTGAGCTGAGCACCTACTGAGAGTGTGCGCATGGGCGAATAGCGAGTAGCGTTTGTAGCGGAGCTGAAGCTCTGACGCGGGTCGAAGCCCTTACGCTTTGAGAAATAGGCTACGTTCTCAGCAGCGAAGTAGATGCGAGCATTCTCGATCTTAGCCTTGCGTGTCCAGTCGACGGGCAGAGTGTAGCCCAGGTTGATGTTCTGGATGTTGAGGTAGCTGGCGGTCTCGAGGAAGCGTGTGGAGGCGCTAGTGGTATAGAGGTCTTGGTACTGGAAGCGAGGAATGTCGCTTGTTGTGTTCTCGCTGGTCCAAGCATTGAGCAGATCCTTGTGGAAGTTCTGACCGGCGCTGCTGGCTGTGGGCGAGCTCATAAAGTAAGCGTAAGTGCTGTCGTACTGCTTGCCACCAAGCTGGTAGGTGAAGTTAACGGAGAAGTCAACACCGTAAACCTTGAGAGAGGTGCCGAAACCGCCGTAAACCTTAGGCATGGTGGACATGTCGGTAACGAAGTAGTCAGCGTCGCCGTAGGTCTTCGTGGTGACGACCTCTGTGCCGGTTACGTTGCCAGCCTCGTCGGTGACGTCCTTGCGCTGGTACCAGAGGGACTCACCAGTCTCGTGGTCGATGCCGGCATATTCCTTGTGGAACCAAGTGTACATAGACTTGCCTTCAGTGATGAAGAAGTTACCGGAACGATAGCCGAGGTACTCTTTGCCGTCGAGATCGTAGTAGGTCTGGGTCTTCACATTCTCGTCGAGAGAGGTGATGCGGTTCTTGAGAGTAGCCAGGTTGAGGTTGATGTTCCAGTCAATGTTCTTAGTGTGGATAGCATTGAAGTTCAGGTCAACTTCCAGACCGGTGTTGTACATGTCACCGATATTCTGATAGTAAGAGCTGTAACCGATGCTGGTAGGAGTGGGCACGCTGTAGAGCATGTCGGTGGTGTTGCGGCGATACCAAACGATTTCACCGTTCAGCTTCTTCCAAAGGATGAACTCAACGCCGGTGTTGATGCTGGTGTTGGTCTCCCAAGTGATGTCATTGGTACCCTTGCCTGCGAAGTAAGTAGCAGGACGGCCGAGAGAGTTGGAGATAGTGTAGCGGTCGGTCCAGAGGTAAGAACTGATACCATCGTTACCCTGCTGACCGATGCTGGCCTTGACCTTGAGTTCGTTCACCCAATCAGACTTGAACCAGCTCTCCTTGCTGATACGCCAGGCTGCACCCAAGCTCCAGAAGTTACCCCAAGCGTGGTTGTTGGGATTAATCTGGAAGATGGAGCTACCATCGCGACGATAAGAACCGCTTGCAAAGATACGGTTGTCATAGTCATACATACCGCGGATGAACCAACCTTCGCGGTTCGACTGCCCCTTGGTAGAGTAGCTGCTCTTGCCGTCGACGACAGCACCGCTGAGTTCCTTATTCTTCTGAGAGAACATCTGTGACTTCGAAGCGCCGAGGGTGTAAGCGTAAGAGCGCTCATACTCGTGACCGGCGGTGATGGTGAAGTTGTTGACATCCCTTACGGTGAACACATAGTTAAGCAGCTGCTGAGTGTTGAAGAGGTAGCTGCGGTTGTGGTACTTCTCAACCGTACCACCCGTGCTGTCGAACTGACCATAATAGGGGTTGTAGACGTATGTGCCACGAGTCTCGTCGAGGTCGAAAGCGCCATTGACGGTAAAGGTAAGACCATCAATGATATTGAAGTCTGCAAAGCCGTTGCCAGTCAGAGCGTTACCTTCGTAGTTCCTCGTATTGAGCTTGTTCTGCTGAATAGGGTTAGCGTCGGTGATGAACGTACGGGTCTGGCCTGCATTCATGCCATCACCATAGTCCATAACCTGAATACCGTTGGCATCAACCTTGATGCTTCCATCCGGATTGCGGACATAAGCAGGATATATAGGAGCAATCTGGTCAGTGAAAGCCCAGAGGTTACCTGTTGATGAAGAGCTACCGTTGTCGTTAAGGCTGTTGCCGCTGAAACGGGCATAACCAAAGTTACCACCTACCTTCAACCACTTCTTCACCTGATAGTCGGCCTTCAGACGGCCAGTGAAACGCTTATAGTCAGAGTTCTGTGTCAGACCTTCATTGTTGAGGTAGCCCAGCGACATGAGGAAGTTACCACGGTCGTTGGCAGACATAACGCTGGTGTTATACTCCTGGCGGAGACCAGTGCGCGTACCAATTTCTTCCC
>JAFUFW010000078.1 GCA_017469685.1 Bacteroidaceae bacterium
AGCGCTGATTTGTTCAGCAAAGCTGGCCGCCGTGTCTTGTGCGCTTAAGTTTGCGGCTCCGAGGGTAAGAGCGATTGTAATAAGTATCTTTTTCATTGTGTGTTGTTTATGATGGTGACGAATAATTGTTATCTTGAATTATCTGCCGCAAAAGTAGATATAAAAAGGTTAACGGCAAAGGATTTAACACTATTTACGCTTCTGTGTTTCTTGTTGCCAGATATTTCTCCAGGCCCTTTTGGCGCAGCTTGCAAGCCGGACACTCGCCGCAGCCGTCGCCCACGACACCGTTGTAGCAGGTGAGCGTGCGCGCCCTGACGAGTTCAAACACCCTGAGTTCGTCGGCCAAAGCCCATGTCCGGGCCTTGTCGATCCACATCA
Source organism: Bacteroidaceae bacterium (assembly GCA_017469685.1). Classification (GTDB taxonomy): domain Bacteria; phylum Bacteroidota; class Bacteroidia; order Bacteroidales; family Bacteroidaceae; genus Physcousia. Next base: position 382 of record JAFUFW010000078.1, read on the forward strand.
GTGGCGTGTGAATGACAAACTGTTCGTCCATGCCGAGGTTGAGGCTTACGTTGAGCGACTTGATGAAAGCGTCGCGGCAGTCGGGGTAGCCGCTGAAATCGGTCTCGGAGACGCCTGTTACGAGGTGGCTAATTCCGCGCTCGCGGGCAAGGACGGCGGCGATGGAGAGGAAGAATAGGTTGCGGCCGGGCACGAAGGTGTTGGGCGGTCCGTCGGCAGGTTTCTCCTGATCCATCGTGATGCTGCTGTCGGTAAGCGAGTTCTTTGCGAGCTGGCTGATGAATGAGACGTCCATCTTGTGCCATACTACGCCAGCCTTGCGGGCAATAGCCTCGGCCACTTCAACCTCCTTCACGTGCTTCTGCCCGTAGACGAAGGTGAGCGCTTCTACGGTCTTGAAATGCTTCTTGGCCCAGAAGAGGCAGGTGGTAGAATCCTGTCCTCCGCTGAAGACTACGAGGGCTTTCTCCTTGTTTATAGGTTTCATTGTAGTCTAAATTATCGTATAATGAATATCTTCGTCGTAGACATCAACGCCTTCACTGCGCTTCAGCCAGTCGACGACGCGGATTGTTACCGGAAGCATTACAACCTCGTATAATGTCTTGGCAACCACTTGAGAAACTATCATCAGTGCAAGATTCTCTTTAGGTACAATTCCTCCGAGGGCAATGGGAAAGAAGACAAGCGAGTCAGCCAGCTCACCCACGACTGTAGAGGCAATGGCTCGTAGCGAAAAGCGACGCCCTTTGTCGCGGATTTTCATCCGGCTCATCACGTAGGCATTGAGCAAAGAGCCGACGAGGAAGGCGGCAAAAGAAGCTAAAGCTACGCGTGGCGCAAGGCCGAAGAGGGCGTGGAAGCCTTCTTGGTTGGTCCAGTAGGGTGCGCCAGGGATGAGGTCGGCCAGCCATGCCAGCATGACAAAGGCGAAGTTCATGACGAAGCCCGTCCAGATGATAAGCTTCGCACGCCTGTAGCCCCACACTTCCGTGATGCAGTCGTTGACCACATACGAGATTGGGAACACGAGAACGCCGGTCGTCAGGTTGACGGGACCGAACTGAAGCTGCTTCGTGGCGAGCAGGTTGGCCAGGATGAGGCACATACAAAATGTGACGCCCAAGAGCATGAACGTCACACTTACGTTTTCTTTTCTATTCATACTTCTTGTTTTTTTAAGGGGGTTAGTCAAGAGAACCCCTTATGTTAGAATAAATATGATCGGGCCTGTTGGCGTGTACCACCGGTGGAATTCCGCTGAACCGTTGGTGGTATTCCGCTGTTCCATTGGTGGAATTCCGCAGTACCATTGGTTGTACACGGCCACACACCCGTAAGGTATGCTTATCTTACGAATAGCTTACGCGTCTGTCCGTTGGGATAAACGATGAGGTTGATTCCTTTGGTCAGCGCACTCTTGCGTACGCCATCAATGCCATACACAATTCCCTCGCCTTCGAAGGCTTTGTCTGTGAGGCTGTTGACGCCGTCGGGATCGTACTCGCTTGCAACAAAGTGCATGGTAGCGTGCAGGAGCACGGCTTTCTCCTGCGTCTTGAAGATGAAGCTGGCCTTGTAGTCGTTGCCCGGGTCTACACGGTAGCGTCGCATCCATTGAGTGGTTGTTCCGTCGCCGTTGTCCCAGTCAATGATGACGGAGTTGTAGTGAGTCTCGGGCGCTTTGAGCGGTGCGCGTTGCTTTACGCTGCTACCTGTGCCGGGTATTTCGCCAGGCTCGTCAGGGTCATACTCTGACCAATAGTCGTAGAAGAAGTACTTGATGGTGTCGCACACCTCGTTGAACTTGATGCAGTAGACGGCTGGGTAGGGGTTATGGCCTCCCACGAGTTCGAATGCGCCGCCGCCTGCACCTCCAGCCCATACGGTGTATTCTCCGTCGGCATCACGCCATCCGTCGAAGAAGTCGAAGCCATAGTCGGGGCTTGTGAAAGCTTTGTTGTAGGATCCGTTGGCATTGAGGCCGATGAACTGAGCTTCGGTGATATCGTTGATGCCGAGGTCCTTGCAGATTGATGCAAGGTCAACCTCGGAATATGTCAGTTCCTCTTCCTGATCAATGATGGCGAGCGACATCGTAGCCTCGTAGCTATATTCGTTTACAATCTCGGGGCCGTTGATACGGAAGCTGATGGTGTACTTGTCGTTGTTGGTCGAGAGGGTGTCTGTCGAGTGGGTGGCCAGGTTGGCTTGGCAGAGCACAGCCTGCTGCACCTCAATGCGATAGTCGTGACCTTCGATGAAGTCATAGCTCAGAGCGACGTCCGTTCCCAGCTGTTTGGACGATGTCGCAGTGATAGCTTCTGTGGCGCCGTCGATGTAAACATCGTATCTGATGGCTACTACGTTTAAGAATGTCAGTGTGAAGTTGGCGGGATTCTCGTATGTGATAGTAGCCGGATCGGCGTTGAACTCGTCGATGTTTTCGTAGACGCGACCGTCTTCGATGTCCCATGAGGCTGAGCCCCACTTGAAAGTCGTTTGTGCTTGTGAGAAGATGGCTGTGAATGCCATCAGCGTTGTGAGTAAAAGTTGTTTCATACGCTATAATATAATATATGTGTTAACTATTACGCTGCAAAGGTACGAATTATTTACAAATCAGAGTTTTTTTTCACGATAAAGTTTGGCCGAGCACTGAAAAATGGCTACCTTTGCGCTATCGAAGACCAAAAAACAACTTATTATTTTCTCTAATCTTATGAAAAAGTACAATTTCAATGCAGGCCCATCAAAGCTTCCACGTGAGGTGATGGAGGCCACGGCTGCTGCGTGCCTCGACTTCGAGGGCAGCGGTCTCTCGCTCATGGAGATGAGCCATCGTGCCAAGAACTTCCAGCCCGTCGTGGATGAGACAGTGGCCTTGTTCAAGGAACTCCTCGGCATCCCCGAGGGCTACAGCGTGCTTTTCCTCGGAGGCGGTGCCAGCCTGCAGTTCTGCATGGTGCCATATAACCTTCTTGAGAAGAAGGCTGCCTATCTGAACACGGGCGTCTGGGCTACCAAGGCCGAGAAGGAGGCCAAGCTCTTCGGCGAGGTCGTAGAGGTGGCTTCGAGCAAGGACAAGAACTTCACCTACATTCCCAAAGACTTCACCATCCCCACAGATGCCGACTACTTCCACATCACCACGAACAATACTATCTATGGTACCGAGATCCTTAAGGACTTCGACAGCCCCGTACCCTTGGTGGCCGACATGAGCTCCGACATCTTCTCGCGTCCCATTGACGTGAGCAAATATGGCCTCATCTACGGCGGTGCACAGAAGAACCTCTCTATGGCTGGCGTCACCTTCGTCATCATCAAGGAAGATTTGGTGGGCAAGGTGAGCCGCGCTATCCCCACGATGCTCAACTATCAGACGCACATCAGCAAGGGTAGTATGTTCAACACGCCTCCCACTGTGCCTATCTACTGCGCACTGCAGAACCTCAAGTGGATCAAGGCAGCCGGCGGCGTCAAGGAGATGGAGCGCCGTGCCATCGAGCGTGCCGACATCGTCTATGGCGAGATTGACCGCAACAAGCTCTTCGTCGGCACAGCCGAGGAGGACAGCCGCTCGCGCATGAACATCACCTTCGTCCTCAAGCCCGAGTATCAGGATCTGCAGGATGAGTTCATGGCCTTTGCCACAGAGCGTGGCATGGTTGGCGTGAAGGGCCACCGCGACGTTGGCGGCTTCCGCGCCAGCTGCTATAATGCCATGGACCTCGAGGGTGTCAACGCTCTCGTAGCCTGCATGAAGGAGTTCGAAGCTAAACACTAAAGACAATGGCTAAAGTACTTATTGCAACCGAAAAGCCTTTCAGCGGCGTGGCCGTGAAGGGCATCAAGGAGGTTTTCGACGCAGCAGGCTACGAGACCGTCCTCTTAGAGAAGTATACAGAGAAGGCGCAGTTGCTTGACGCCGTCAAGGACGTGGATGCCATGATTATCCGTTCGGATAAGGTTGACGCCGAAGTATTGGACGCTGCAGGGCAGCTGAAGATTGTTGTGCGCGCCGGTGCTGGTTATGACAACATCGACCTCGAAGCCGCTACGGCACATAAGGTGGTGGCCATGAACACGCCCGGCCAGAACGCCAATAGTGTGGCTGAGCTGGTCTTCGGCCTCCTCGTCTATGCCAAGCGCAACTTCTTCAACGGCACCAGCGGCACAGAGCTGAAGGACAAGCGCCTGGGCATCCTCGCCTTCGGCAACGTGGGTCGCAATGTGGCCCGCATCGCCAAGGGCTTCGACATGCAGGTCTTGGCCTACGACGCCTACTGCCCTGCAGACGTCATCGAGGCAGCCGGTGTGAAGGCCGTGGCTTCGCAGGACGAGCTTTTCGAGCAGAGCGACATCGTGAGCCTGCACATCCCCGCCACCGCTGAGACGAAGCAGAGCATCAACCGCGCACTCGTCTCGAAGCTGCCAAAGGGAGGCATCCTCGTCAATACCGCCCGCAAGGAGGTCATCAACGAGCCCGAACTGCTGGCTCTACTGCAGGAGCGTACCGACCTGAAGTACGTCACCGACATCAAGCCCGATGCCGACGCCGACTTTGCAAAGTTTGAAGGTCGCTACTTCTCCACTCCTAAGAAGATGGGGGCCCAAACCGCCGAAGCCAACGTCAACGCTGGTATTGCCGCTGCTCATCAGATTGTCCGTTTCCTCGAAGAAGGTATCACGACGTTCCAGGTAAATAAGTAAAGAGATGGCAACAATAAAACCTTTCCGTGGCTTGCGCCCGCCGAAGGAGCTGGTGGAGCAGGTAGAGAGCCGCCCGTATGACGTCCTTGAGAGCGAGGAGGCGAGGGCAGAGGCTGGTGATAATGAGAAGAGTCTCTATCACATCATCAAACCCGAGATCAACTTCCCGGAGGGGACGAGCGAGTATGACCCGCGCGTCTATGAGGAGGCTGCCCGGCAGTTCCAGAAGTTCCAGGACAAGGGCTGGCTCATCCAGGACAAGGATGAGCACTACTACATCTATGCCCAGACGATGAACGGGCGTACGCAGTACGGCCTCGTAATCGGAGCCTATGTGGACGACTACATGAACGGCACAATCAAGAAGCATGAGCTGACGCGCCGCGACAAGGAGGAGGACCGTATGAAGCACGTCCGCGTGAACGATGCCAACATAGAGCCTGTGTTCTTCGCATATCCCGACAATGCCGTCTTAGACAAGCTCATCATGCGCTACGCCGCAACGGAGCCTGAGTACGACTTCATAGCCCCAATTGACGGCTTCCGCCACCAGTTCTGGGTTATCAGTGATGCTGATGACATCAAGACCATCACAGAGGAGTTCGCTGGGATGCCCGCTCTCTACATAGCCGACGGCCACCACCGCTCAGCCGCAGCGGCCCTTGTCGGGGCAGAGAAGGCCCGCCTTAATCCCAACCATCGTGGCGATGAGGAGTACAACTACTTCATGGCTGTGGCCTTCCAGGCTTCGCAGCTCACCATCCTCGACTACAACCGCGTGCTTAAGGACTTGAACGGTTTGTCGAGTGAACAGTTCTTAGACGCAGTGCGCGAGAACTTCGCCGTGGAGGACAAAGGCGCGGATATCTATAAGCTCGCGAAGTTGCATGAGTTCTCGCTCTATCTGGACGGCCACTGGTTCTCGCTCGTGGCCAAGCCCGGCACCTACGACGAGAGCGACCCCATCGGCGTGCTCGACGTGGACATCTCCTCGCGCCTCATCCTCGAGGACATCCTGCAGTTGGGCGACCTCCGCTCCTCGAAGCGCATCGACTTCGTGGGCGGCCTGCGCGGCCTGGGCGAGCTGAAGCGTCGTGTGGATAGCGGCGAAATGCGTGCCGCCCTCGCCCTATACCCTGTCTCTATGCAGCAGATCATGGATATTGCTGACAGCGGCAAGATAATGCCTCCAAAGGCCACGTGGTTCGAGCCCAAGCTCCGCAGCGGACTTGTCGTCCACAAATTGAGCTAATAAAAAGGCCTCCCCACGCTGGGAGGCTTTTTATTTTTCGGTAATAGACCTTTTATTTATCTTTATTCATTGCATCAATCTTCTCTTCAAGTCGCTTCAGTCGTGCCAGCACTTCGTCGTTGTTGTCGCTGACCATAGCATCAACGAACACCGAGTTGATGAGCGAGAGACCGATGACGCCTCCGAGAATGAGCAGGACAATGAAATAGATGCGTACGCCATGTACGCCCCATGGGCCGTAAGCTGCCGCCACGGCGTCTGGGATCTCATACCATCCCTCGGTGCTGAACAGACGGAAGATACTGTAGATGGAGTCCAGCGGGTTGGCGAAGAACTGGGGGGCTGCCTGTCCGAACAGGGATGTAGAGAGCAGGGCAGAGATGAGGATGACGATGAAATATCCCACGAACAGTGAGAGGCTCTCGCTCAGCGCCTTGCGGAAGTTGCGACCAATCTGGGCGGCACCCGGGAAGAAATGGATGACGCGGAAGAAGCGGAAGGCGCGCAGGAGTCGAAGAATGAGGATGAACGAGATGTCTGTGATGGGCAAGAATGCGGCGGGGATTGACGGTAGCGACAGCAATACCAGAGAGCCATCCAGGATATTCCAGCCTTTTCGCCAGTAGCCGAGAAAGCCATCGTAGCGCATCTTCAAGGCCATCTCTACGATGAAAATGAATGAGCACAAGAGTTCTATAAGCAGAAGCCATGGCCAGCTGAAGCCCGAAGCGAGGAGCAATATGATGGCCGAGTTGATGAGAATGACGACCATGATTAATCTTTCGGCGCGTGAGGAATAAGGGTTAAGTTGCTTCATGTTGAGTGCCTTTTGAGGATTTTGCTGGCGCAAAGTTACGCTTTGTTCGCCTTCTTGCCAAGAGAAAGGCCCATGGATGCTTATTTTTTTATTGAAAATCCTTGCCCAAAAGCCTATTAATAAGTACTTTTGTAGCATTAAACTACGTCAGTTATAGCAATATAATGCATAGAGGGAAACGTGCTCATATAGCAGAAGCCATCATGCAAAAGCGCGACCGACAGGGCCGGGGAAGCATAAAGCTACTCGCCTTAGGGATGACCGTGCACATGGTAAGCCGTTGATCCTGGCATATCGGCAGCACCATTCTGTGTGGCAGACCATTCTGCACGGTAGTGCTTGCTGCTGAATGATATGGCACGTATGATCTGCAATAAGGACAAAGTTACTATGGTTGTACCTGCTTAAACGATAGAATATGGCAATGGAAGAGAAAGATGTATATAGAACCATAGCGGCGCCTGCCGAGGGGCAGGTGACGGAGAAGCGGAGCAAGTTCCTGGCTTTTGCTTTTCCTGTGACTACTGTTGAGGAGGTCAAGGAACTGGTGGATGCTCATGCAAAGACGTACTACGATGCGCGACACGTCTGCTACGCATATATGCTGGGTCACGAGCGTCTGGTGTTCAGGGCTAACGACAACGGCGAGCCGAGCGGTACGGCGGGGAAGCCCATCTTGGGGCAAATCAATTCAAACGAACTGACGGACGTGCTTATCATCGTGGTACGCTACTTCGGAGGCGTGAAGCTTGGCACCAGCGGGCTTATCCAAGCGTATAAGGCAGCAGCGGCTGATGCTATTGCAGCAGCCACTATAATTGAGAAGACTGTTGACGAGAAGATTAGCTTCACCTTTGAATACACACTTATGAATCAGGTCATGCGCATAGTGAAGGAAGAGGAACCGGCAATCCTTGCGCAGACTTTTGACAACGACTGCCAAATGACACTCTCCATCCGCGCCTCGCTGATGCCTCGCCTGCGCCAGCGATTGGAGAAGGTTGACGGTGTGCGCCTCGACGATTGATTGTATGTCCGCTGGCACTAATTGTGACTAATATGCTCTCGAAATAGGGAAAAAAGAAAACCCTCAAGGTCTCTTGTGAGCTGCCTTGAGGGTTTTGGGGAATGATTGTCTGGCTGCTTGTGGACTGCCGGCTGACTATTGGCGCCAGGTCTCGTAGATGTCGTTGAAGAGTTCTTCGTAGGTTTCGTGGACACGGAAGCGGAGGTGGGAGCGCTCGTCGTAGCCAAGCGCGATATTGATGCTGTTGGCGTGGGCGTCAATGGCGGCTGCGAGCCGTCGCGCGTCCTCTTCGCTTGTCCGCCATGACCATGGCATGTAGAACTCGGTGTAGTACGAAGGTATTTGTTCGTAGCGCTCGTAGTGGCGGAGCTTATCCTCGTCGACGCTGATGAGGTGAGAGAGTGATGCCTTCATGAGCCTGAGAGCGAGCAGCGGGTGCCCGGTCCTGCTGAGCGTGTTGCCTGCCTCGATGGCCATGTCGGCGATGTGGCGCGGGTTGTTGCGATTGAGGATGTCCTTGAGTGTTTGGCTGTAGAGTTGTTTGGACTCTTGTGCGTTCATGGCCACGATGCCTTGTCGTGGCGTGCAACGGCAGATGCAGTTGACTTTTCTTCTTTTCATAGTTTGCAACAATGATTTTGACAGTAAGACAAAGATCTCTGCAGGCCCGTACTGTGGGGCTTGGTCAGCCGCCAGATTGTTGCATACTAAAGAACGCAACAATCCCTCGCCGCCACTCGTCGTGGCCTGTCAGGATTGTTGCGTCGCTATGATTAATTCTACTGCAAATGTCGGGCTAATTTCCGACGTGAGCAAATTTTCTTTTACTTTTTTTTAGTTGAATCACGTTTTTAGCATACGACGAGGTCCATTATGGCATCGTGAGGCTCGCAGGGCAGCTCGTCGAGCAACTGGAAAGGCCAGCAAAGCCCCACTTTCAGTGCTGTCCCCAGCATGGGCAACAGGCGGTCATAGTAGCCTCGTCCGCGCCCCAGACGCTCACCGTCGGGCGTGAAAGCCACGCCAGGAATGATGGCGAGGTCAATGTCCTCGAAGCGCGTGAAGGCTTTGCCCTGTGGCTCGAAGACGTTGAAGGCTCCGGGGCGAAGGTCGTCGAGGTCGTCGCAGATGCGCAGCTCAAGTTCGTCACCCTGCACAACGGGCAGCAATACGGTGCGCCCTTCAGCCATGGCTTCCTCAATGAGCGAGCGCGTTGGCACCTCGTCAGGCAAGGCGGCGTAGAGGAGAATGGTGGCAGCGGCGTGCCACTCAGGCAGTTGGCGCAGGTGTGCGAGTGCATCATTGGAGAGCTGGATAAGCTGTTGGGGCGTGCACTGTTGCTTTAGCCTGCGGACGTGAAGTCGGATGTCTTGTTTGGTCAAATCCATGTCTGAGAGAGTCGCCGCAGGTGCTGTTTGCATCTCCGGCTTTCGGGTGCAAAGATACTTAAAACTTTGCTGCAAACTGAATGTTTTTCAGTCTTTCTTTGGTTGGTTCGGTAGAAAATACTAATTTTGCGGTCGGATAAGTGAAAACTAACCCTTTAACAACATTTTTATACTACAATGAAGATCTCAAAGATTGAACACCTGGGCATCGCTGTCCAGAGCATCGAAGAGGTGCTGCCTTATTTCGAGAACGTACTTGGCCTGAAGTGCTACAAGACTGAGGTAGTCGAGGACCAGAAAGTGAAGACAGCCTTCCTTAAGGTTGGCGAAGTGAAACTCGAACTCTTGGAGCCTACATGTCCCGAGAGCACTATCCAAAAGTGGCTCGACAAGGGTAACAAAGGTATCCACCACATGGCTTTCTGCATCGAGGACGGCGTAGCAAACGCTCTGGCAGAGGTGAGCGAGAAGGGAATCCGCCTCATCGACGAAGCTCCCCGCAAGGGCGCTGACGGCCTGAACATTGCCTTCCTGCATCCGAAATCAACGGTAGGCATCCTCACAGAGCTCTGCGAAGATCCCAACAAGTAACATATTAAGTTACTACTCAGAATCAGTTTATAATTAAGAACCACAGATTACACGGATTAGACAGATTATTTTCTGCGTCTAATCCGTGTAACTCATTTATGAATATTACAGATTGAAGCAGCCGTAAAAGATGAATCTGTTTAATCCGTGTAAGCTATGGCTTGTATAAAAGAAGTCAGGTTAACCTGTTAAGGTGTTAATCTGTTTTCCGAGTCGGGGAAGACGATGCTGGGCTTGAAGCCACGTGCCTCCTTGGGTGTCATCTGGGCATAAGCCATGATGATCACCACGTCGCCCACCTGAACCTTACGCGCTGCGGCTCCGTTGAGGCAGATAGCGCCGCTCTGTCGCGGGCCTGTGATGACGTACGTGTCGAAGCGTTCGCCATTGTTGTTGTTGACTATGTGTACGCGCTCGCCTGCCAGCAGGCCTGCGGCATCCATCAGGTCTTCATCGATGGTGATGCTGCCCATGTAGTGGAGGTTAGCCTCGGTGACGGTAGCGCAATGTATTTTTGATTTCAGGATTTCAACGGTCATAGCTTATAAACATTGAAAATTGGATTTTGAATACTGAACATTCTCCGCCGCGGTTGCCATGAGAGCTTACTCTCAAATGGCTGTGGCGTTGCGAAACACAGCGAAACTGATTTATAAGATTTGACTAATAATGAATATGGTCGATGAGGCGTATGGGTTTGCTGCCGCAGTATACGGTGATGCAGCCTACTACGGAGGGAGCCTCGTCCCAAGAATGCACGTCGAGCAGAGTGTCGGCATCGACGATTGAGAAGTACTCTACGTCTAAATCCTCGACAGCGTTGATGCGACTGACCACGTACTGGATGGTAGCCGTCACGCTGTGTGAGCGAGCAAACTCCTGGCTTGCCTTCAAGGCGGCATAGATGCGTGGGGCTATAACCCGCTCTGATGGGGTCAACAGCGTGTTGCGGCTCGACATGGCCAGGCCGTCGACCTCGCGTACGACGGGGCATGGCACAATCTCAAGGCCGAAGCCAAGGTCGCTGACCATGCGGCGAATGACGGCAATCTGCTGGAAATCCTTCTCGCCGAAATAGGCACGTGTGGGCTCCACCCAAGCGAAGAGCTTCGAGACAATCTGACAAACGCCGTTGAAATGCCCGGGGCGCCGTGCGCCTTCCATCACCTCGTCGGTAGGCGGGTAAGAGAAGTGGCGCGTGTCAGGCTCTGGATAGATCTCTGCCACGCTCGGGGCAAAAGCAATCTGTGCCCCGCAGGTTTCAAGCAACTGGCAGTCGGCGTCGAGCGTGCGGGGATAGCGCTCGAGGTCGCTCTTATCGTTGAACTGAGTAGGATTAAGAAATATGCTGACTACAGTGACGCTATTCTCAGCCACAGAACGCTTCACCAGCGAGGCGTGGCCGGCGTGAAGAGCGCCCATCGTGGGCACGAGCCCTATGCTACGATTCTCGCTGCGTGCGGCAGCAAGCTCGGCCTGGAGGTCTCTTATCGTTGTTACTACTTTCATTTTAGTAAAGATTATAATCATTGTATGCACCCTCGTGCAAAAGCGCTGCAAATTAACATAATAATTGCCAAACAGCGAAGGAAAAGTGAAAAATAAATAGAAAAAATCATCTTTTAAACATCTTTCTGGGGTATAAGTTTGCAAATACCCCAAATTTTTTTTATATCTTTGCACTGAAAATAAGACATTAAGAGACTTATGACCCCGAAAAGAATATTGTTTATCACACAGGCTATAACCCCCTTCGTTGCCGAGACAGAGACATCATGGTGGGGGAGGAAAGCGCCTCAGTATGTCCAAGAGCGTGGCAGCGAGATTCGCGTGTTCATGCCTAAGTGGGGAACAATCAACGAGCGACGGTGCCAGTTGCACGAAGTGAAACGTCTTTCGGGCATGAACCTCATAATCGACGACACCGATCACCTGCTCATCATAAAGGTGGCTTCAATCCAATCAGCACGAATGCCGGTTTATTTCATCGACAACGATGAATGCTTCATGAAACGTCTTGAAGTCAGCGACCCGCATGGGCAAGAGTATCCCGACAATGCTGAGCGCGCCGTGTTCTACGCACGGGGAATCATCGAGACCATCAAGAAGATGAGGTGGAACCCTGATGTAGTAATCTGTCAGGGATGGGCTTCGGTAGTGGCTCCCATACTCATTAAGAAAGCATTTCGCGAGGAACTGTCCTTCCGCGACAGCAAGGTCGTCTTCACGCCCTCGGCGCCCGACATACTGAAGCTGAAGACCTCGCCGCAGTTCAGGAAAGATATAATGTTCAAGAACATCACTCCAGACGACCTTGCAGCCTACCCGGAAGAGCTCGATATCAACGACCTCTACCATCTTGCCGTCGACTACAGCGATGCTCTCTTCTTCACGCCGGAGACCATCGACGAGCGGCTGGAAGAATATGCCAAAGCACACAAGGTGCCGACCGGAGGGCCTTTCGACCTCGAGACCGACGGACTCGACCGGCTGTACGAGCTATTGGAAACATTAGGATAACATGGCCGGCTGGCAGCCCAGTGCCGACCGACAAACAAAGACATTTTATTCAATAACGAGACAATGAAGTTTAAATTAGCATACATTGCAGTACTGGCTACTGCAATCCATTTTGCTGCCTGCGACGAAGACTCAGGCTCGATGGGAATCGTAACTAACAACGATGCCATCACATCTACCACCTCCACTTTTCAAATCTATTCCTCGACTCAGACGCTTGACTCTGTAGTCGCCAGCACAACCAAAAGCTATATCGGACAGGTCTACGATCCGGAGACACAAGCCATGGTGCGGGCCGAGTTCATGGCTCAGTTCCACACGTTTGAAGACTATGTCCTGCCCGACGAGGCTACGATAGTGAAGAACGCCGCCGGAGAGGTCGAGGCCGACTCGGCAGAAGTGCGCCTCTATTTCACTGACTACTTCGGCGACGGGAATAATCCGGCAAAGATATATGTCTACGAGCTCGACAAGGACAATGTCCTCCGTGAGGATGAAACTTACTTTGCTACGGACCCGCTTGAACAATTCCTGCCATCAGACGCACAGCCTCTGGCGCAGAAAGTGTTCACACCGAAGGACTATAGCCTGACGGATGCCGAGCGTACTTCAACCTCACACTATGACAACGTGCGCATTCGCCTGCCGAAAGAGTGGGGGACTAAGCTGCTGCGGACAGCCCTTGCCCGTCCCGAATATTTCAAGGACTCATGGCAATTCATCCACAACGTGCTGCCAGGTTTCTATTTCAAGTTGCAAAGCGGAATGGGTACGATGCTGACGCTCGACGTTTCGGCCCTTAACATCTATTTCCGATACGTCGTCGACGATTCTACTTATGTAGGCATTTCACGCTTTTCGGCAACGCCAGAGGTAATTCAAAGCTCATCTTTCCAGAATGAAGGGCTTGAGAGCCTGCTCAATGCCGGCCCGCAGCCTTTTACCTACATTAAGACTCCCGCAGCTCTTATCACCGAGCTGACACTGCCCATTGACCAGATATATGCTGGCCACGAGACTGACAGCATCACCCGGGCACGCATAATCCTTTCGAGATACAACAGCACTACTCAGTCAGCTTATGCCATGGGAACTCCTTCAAATCTGCTGTTGTTGCCGAAGGCAGACCTGTATTCTTTCTTCAAGAACCATAAGGTTGCCGACGGTATAAGCTCCTATACTACATCCTTTGCCAGTTCATATAACACATACACCTACGAAAACGTGAGCCGCTTGATAGCTGCTATTCACAGGACGAAAGTTCAAAAGATGAGAAGTGAAGGGCTGTCAGACGCTCAGTATGAAGCTCGCTACCCCGATTGGAACAAGGTTGTTGTCGTCCCTGTCGTCGTTGCCACCTACACTGACCAGCTTACGAGTGTCACACGGCAGACGTCAGTGTCTCACGACTTCAGCCTCTCGAGCATACGTCTTAAAGGCGGAACGGAACCTATTGACATGCAAGTCGTTTACAGCTCCTATCATTGAGCCTCTTATCCGGGTCTGAATGTTCCTTTAAAGTTGTCATCGGGTGTAGGCATTCATCGTCAATTGTTTCTATGTAAAAAGACGACCGGTCGAAAGTACGCTTTCGACCGGTCGTCTTTTTCTGTATGTATGGTTGTATTCAGTCTGTCGACTGATTACTTCTTTGCCGCGGCCTTCTTTGTCGTAGCCTTGGCCTTCGGGGCTGCCTTCTTGGCCTCTTCTTTCTTTGGCTCAGCCTTCTTTGTCTGAGCAGTTTTCTTTGCCGTAGCAACCTTCTTGGCTGGCATAGCCTTCATCTTAGGCTCAGCATTCTTCTCTGCTTTCTTTTCTTCATCAGGGATTATACCAAGACGAGCCTGAAGACGGGCTATCTCTGCATCCTTTACCGAAATTTCGTCGGCTTGATTACGGATTGTTGTGAGCAGGGCATTGAGCTCGTCGTTTTCGATGTCGAGCGGGTAAAGTGAGTTTACGCGGTTGATGAAGTCGCCTAATATGTTCATGTAGTTTGTGAAGGCATCGTAGGGCGAATCGTAGATACCACGATAGAATCCAACGCCCATGTTCTTCGTCGTCATGAAACGGAAATTGTTGGATGCCTGAATGCGGTCCCAGTCCTGTGTTATGCGGCGGTCCTTGCAAATAAGCACACGCTCAGCAACGCTGTAAAGCTTGTTGAAAGCTTCGCGCTGCATTACGTTACCGAGCCAGCAGCTCGTGTCGCGCTCCTCGTCGTTCCAGCTCATGGGGTAGGGCACTTCCATTGGAGCCACGCTCTTCGACTTGGCGATAATCTCGCTGGGAGTGGCGAAGGTGATGCCACGGTCCTTGGCCACAGCGGGCAGGGCCTTGATGAACTCGAGGATGTTCGATGACAGAGGCTGATATATGCCCAGTGCACAGAGCTCCATGAAGATGTTGATGACCTTCTCCTCCTCCGGCAGTTGGGCTATCCAGTCCATGTAAGTGTCGGCGAAGAGAGGGTATTCGCTCCAAGAAGAGTCGTTGAAACGCAGGCTGATGTCATCGCTGAGTTTATAGTCGCGCAGCAAGAGTTTCAGGTTTGGGTTCTGGGCGCAGTGGTACACGAAGTGAGGACTCTTCCATCCGAGGATGTGCTTGGCGCCTTCAGCAATCATGCCTTTATAGCCCATGTCCGCTACAAGTCCGCCGATATCATCGCTGTAGATGAGCGAACTATTGCGAAGCACGGTAGGTTTCTTTCCGAAGAGCTCCTTCATCTTCTTAGCCTGACGAGCAACCTCTTCACGGAAAACATCCTCGTTGGCCAGCGAGCTGAGACCGTGGCTGTAGGGCTCGGCCAGGAATTCTACGCAGCCAGTCTCATTGAGCTCCTGCAAGAGCTCAATGACTTCGGGCGCGTACTGCTCGAGGAGCTCGAGGGCACAACCGCTGATGGAGAAAGCCACCTTGAAAGCTTTGCCGTAGAGCTTTGCCATCTCAAGGAAAGTGCGGAGTGCGGGCAGATAAGAGCGCTCGGCAGTTTCGGTGATGCCGCGCTCGTTCTCATAGTCGTCAAAATAGTAGTGATCCTTGCCTATCTCGAAGAAGCGATAGCGCTTGAGATGTACGTTTTGATGGATCTCAAAGTATAAACAGATTGTTTTCATATTCTTATCTTTTAATATCTTGCTAAACATTGATCATATAGTCTGCGAATGCGTTCGCCAACCTTTTCCCACGTGATGCCGTCGACTTCCTTCTTGCCTTCCACTTGAAGATACTCGTGCAGGGCGTCGTTGGTGCAGAGGCTGTACATAGCATCGGCCATGGCATCAATGTCCCAATAGTCAGTCTTGATGCACTTGTCGAGGATTTCGGCGCAGCCGCTTTGCTTTGAGATTATACTGGGCACACCGCTCTGCATGGCCTCAAGGGGACTGATGCCGAAGGGCTCTGAGACGGATGGCATGACGTAGACGTCGGAGTCGCGGAATATTTCGAACACTTGTTTGCCTTTCATGAAGCCGGGGAAGTGGCAGCGGTCGGCAATACCGTAGGCGGCAGCCATGTCGATCATCGCGTCCATCATATCGCCCGAGCCGGCAAAACAGAAGCGAACGTTCTGGGTGCGTTCGAGCACGCGCTTGGCAGCTTCTATGAAGTACTCGGGGCCTTTCTGCATGGTGATGCGGCCGAGGAAGGTGATGACCTTCTCCTTGCGGTCCTTATAGGGCAGGCGCTGGTCTACGATTTCCTGCAGCTCGGGGGCAAGGGGATAGACGGCGTTGTGCATGGCGAAGCACTTGGCCGGGTCCTGCCCGTAGTGGTTGATGACGGTCTGGCGTGTCAGCTCCGATACGCACATGATGCAGTCGGCATTGTCCATGCCATTGCGCTCGATGCCGTAGACGGTGGGGTTGACATTGCCGCGCGAGCGGTCGAAGTCGGTGGCATGAACGTGTATGACCAACGGGCGGCCCGAAACCTGCTTGGCATGAATGCCTGCTGGATATGTCAGCCAGTCGTGGGCGTGGATGATGTCGAACTGCTCTGTTCGTGCTACTACGCCTGCGATGATAGAATAGTTGTTGATTTCCTCGGTAAGGTTCTTGGGGTAGCCGCCGGCAAACTCCATACATCCGAGATCGTTGACGTGCATGTAGTTAAAGTCGGCGTAGATATGGTCGCGATAGCGATAGTAGTCTTCGGGCGACATAATGTTTCCGAGTCGCTGGCGGACGTAATCGTAGTTGACGTCGCGCCAGGCAATAGGAACACTGTTCATGCCGATGATTTTGCAGGCATCCTGTTCTTCATCGCCGAAGGGGCGTGGCAGGCACAGGAGAGTCTCTATGTCGCCTTGGGCCTGCAAGCCGTGTGTGATACCATAGTTGGCGGTGGCGAGTCCACCGAACACATGAGGAGGATACTCCCATCCGAACATTAACACTTTCATATTGTTTTTCCTCCTATCTATTTAGTCCATAATGTATTTATCCAGGAGCTTGACCACTCGCATGATTTCGGCCACGTTGGCAGCGAAGCTCATGGCGCCTCGTCCGTGGAAGGGCGGGTTGCCGTCGAACACTTCAGGTAGCGTTCCGATGCAGTGGTAGAAGAGTTCTTCCTCGTAGCCTACGAGCTGGCGCTCTACGAAGCTTACGCGTGAGTAGCCGAACACTTTGAGGCAGGCCTCGAGATAGAAGCCTGCGAGCCAGGGCCATGCCGTTCCCATGTGGTAGGCATAGTCGCGTTGAACCTGCGGACCTACGTACATTGGGTTGTAGCCGCCGCTCTTGGGTGATAGTGTTCGCAGGCCCTTGGGCGTAAGCAGTTCTTTGGTGCACATGTCGAGTACGCCTTTTTTCTGCTTGGCATCGAGCGGGGAGTAGTCGAAGGCGCAGGCGAAGATCATGTTGGGGCGGACGCTCCAGTCGATCATCGTGCCGTCGACGTAGTCGAGCAGGTAGCCGTAGTCGTTGAGGAAGGTGTCAACGAAGCTCTTCTTGGTCTTCTCTGCCATCTGCTCGAGCTGCTCAGCTTCGGCGGCATCGTTCATCGTGCGGCATACATTGGCACTGAACATCAGGGCGTTGTACCAAAGCGCATTGAACTCAACGATATACCCTGAGCGTGGCACTATCGGGTGCCCGTTCTGGCTTGAGTTCATCCACGTTATGGCTTTGTCGCGGCCGTTGGAGTAGATGAGCCCGTTGTCGTGGACATAGAGGTTGCCGTGCTTGCCAGCAAACAGCCATTCCATGATGTCGCGCAGCAGTTGTCCATACTTCTCTATGCCTTTCTCCATCCCGACGAACTTGCAGTACTGCTGAATGCTCCATACGGCCCACAGTAGCACATCGGGGTGTTCCATCTCGTAGATTCTCACGCTCAGAGGCTTGCCTTCGATGAACTCGCGGATGCCTTTCTCGGCGGTCTTCATTACCTGCTCGAAGTGTGCTACTTCGTTGTTGGTCAGCGTGAGTCCGGGCAGCGCCACGAAGAGGTCGCGTGCGCGGCACTTGAACCAAGGGTATCCGGCCAGGACGTAGGTCTCTCCATCCCGGTAGTTTAGGAACTGGTGTGCGCTGTTTACGAGGCAGTGGTAGAAGTTGTCGCGCGGAGTGCGGATATTTACTTCGTAGTCGGCCAGGTCTTTCAGCTTGGCGGGGTTGCACTCCTTTGTTCCTGCCGCGAAGACGATGCTCTCGCCTTTCTTGATGTCGAACTCAAAGTAGCCGGGTACGTAAAGGTCTTCGTTGGAAGCGTAGCCGCGCTCGGTCTCTTTAGGATAGTCGACGCCGCGGTACCAGTCGGGGCGGAACACCCATTCAGTCTTTTTGTTCGTCTGCATGTAGAGCTCGGGATATCCGGGGTACATGCATGTCTTGATGCCGTTCTTGACTTCTTGATAGTCGCGGTTTGCCCGAGGATTCTCATGTGTGAACTCTCGCACGCTGCGGAAGGCGAGCCATGGCTGCAGGCGGAGTGTCGTCTTGGAGTGGGCGTCGAGCAGTGTGTAGCGTATGAGCACGCGGTCCTCGAAGTGCTGGAACATTAGTTCCTTCTTAAGAATCACTCCGCCAACGCGATAGATTGTTGTGGGCACTTGCTGGCAGTCGTACTCGCGGATGTATTTGTGTCCGCGTGGGCTGTAGTTGTCTCCCTGATACTTGTGCAGGCCGAGGTTGAATTCAGCGCCATGTTGTATGACGGTGCAGTCGAGTGATGAGAGCAACACGTGGTTCTCGTCGTCCAACTCAGGCACGGGCACGACGAGCAGTCCGTGGTACTTTCTTGTGTTGCAATCGAGGATTGTCGAGCACGAGTAAGCGCCGGAGCGGTTGCTTCGCAGCACCTCCTTTTTCAGAGCCTCTTCCAGGTTTGTCATCAAGGTCTTATCAAACTGTAAATAGCTCATAAGTTAGTGTTAGTTGTTATTTTTGGAATTGTTCGTTGTTCACAGGTTCATAACACGGTAAGTTATGGCCTTTATGCACTCCAAAATTAGCAATTTCTTTGCAACTGCAAAAATATTTCAATCAAAAGTTGCTTGTTTGTTTTGTGAAATCACAGTAAATGGCTATTTTTGTGCCGTAAAACATAAAAATAAGACTTCTTAAGCATGAAAAAGAGTCCGAATATTAAAGATCTTCTGCCTCTGCTCGAGGATATTCTTTCACTGCTTACTGAGGCTCAGCGGTTGAGCCTTACGAAGGTGGCGACGGTTCACTCGTTCCGCAAGAACGAGTTGCTTTACTCGTCGGGGCAGCATCCAGAGTATCTTTACTGCCTTGTGTCGGGGAAGGTGAAGATTTGCCGTGAGGGCGTAGGTTTACGCACTCAGATTGTGAGGGTTATCCGTGCAGTTGAGTATTTTGGCTATCGTCCCGCATTTGCAGGTGAGGATTTCCTTATGTCGGCTACGGCCTTCGAGCCGGTGGTGACTGTCTGCTTCCCGATAGACGTTGTTGTAGCCATGACCAAGGAGAATGCTTCGCTGGCGTGGTTTTTCATAAGGAAGCTGGCGGTGGACCTCGGCCATGCCGACGAGCGCACGGTGACGCTGACACAGAAGCACATACGTGGCCGCCTGGCTGATGCGCTGCTGTTCTTGAAGAGGCATTATGGTGTTGAGGAGGACGGCTACACTCTGAGCATCTACCTCAGCCGCGAGGATTTGGCAAACCTGTCGAACATGACGACGGCCAACGCCATCCGCACCCTTTCGGCTTTTGCTTCTGAGCGTTTGGTGGCTGTTGACGGGCGTAAGATTAAGCTGCTGGATGAGGCTCGGCTGCTTAAGATCAGCCGAATGGGCTGAGGCTTGATGGGATGATGAGGTTTATGTGCTCTTGTATAAGCCCCACTTTGAAGGGGGCGTGAACGTCTGTGAGCACGATGCCGTCGGTGCTCACGCTGGCTTTGCGTATGTCGAAGAATTGAATCTTGCGGGGTGTGCGGTATGAGCGTACGCTCTTGTGCGATAGGAACTTGCCGGTAAACAGCATGCGTAGGCCTTCGATGAGTTGCCTCACTTCGGGATAAGCTATGATGCTGACGTCGAGCATTCCGTTGTAGGGCACAGCATTGGGCGTGAGTCCGTAGGCTTTGCTGTTGCCGACGCACACGCTCATCACCTTGCGATTGATTGTCTCTTCGTTGATCCTGATTTTCATCTTCGTCTCCATGCGCTGGAAGAGGAGTACTATCATGCTGGCGAAGTAAGTGAGGGTCGTTAGTCCGAAGATGCGGCGCGTCTTGAACTTTATCTTCATGATGTTGGCCACAAGGCCTACGTTGAGGCAGTTGAAGAAGTAGTGGTGCCGTGTCTCACCTTGGTCCTGATAGTGTAGCACGCCTACGTCGACCTTTCTTATGCGCCGTGCTTTCAGCCATGCAATTGTCTCTTCATCGTTGTGCTCATCGAAGCCCCAGAATGAGGCGAAGTCGTTGCCTCGGCCGTTTGGTATTACTCCGAGTGCTATCTGTTGGCGCACGTCGTCGTCGAAGGTTAGCAGGCCGTTGAGGGCACGGTTCAATGCCGAATCGCCGCCAACGATGACTATGGTTTTATAGTCGTTGTCGACGAGCATCTTCGTGAGCCGCAGCACGCTCTCGGCATTCTCGCTTTGCACGAAGTCGTAAGCAATGTCTTGCGCATCAAGCAGTTCCTTGATGTGCTCCCAGCGCTTGTGGGTGCGCCTGACGCCAGGCTTCGGGCAGTAGACGATGCCCCATCGGTCTTGTTGCATAGTTTATACAGGAGGCTTGGATGATGAAAACATTGAGAGTATTTCTTCGGCAATGTCTGCCGCGGGTTGTGTGGCGTCAATCCAATGTATGCTTACTCCCCGGCGCTCCATGCCGCGGAAGTAAGTCATCTGCCGTTTGGCAAACTGGTGTATTGCTATTTCCAGCTGGCCGACCATAGCCTCGAAGGAAATCTTGCCTGTGAGGTACAGTGTCAGGTAGCGGTACTCGAGCCCGTAGCTGATGAGTGCCTCGGGGCTTACGCCGCTGTCCAAGAGTCGTCTCACTTCGTCTGTCATCCCTTCCTCGTCGAGGCGGTGGTGCAGCCGTCGGCTGATGCGCTCGCGCCGTAGGTCGCGTGGCACGCTGAGTCCGATCGTCATCGAGCCAATGGCTGGGAAGGGCTGAGTCTGGTCGATATTGTTGACGCGGTAGTATTCCTCTATCTCTATGGCCCTGATTGCTCGGCGTGAAGTGTCGACGTCGGTGGTGTTGTGCAGGCGTTTGTAGGTTGCGAGCAGCGAAGTGAGTTCCCCGAGGCTCTTGCCTTCGAGCGCCTGCCTCAGCTGAGGGTTCTCTGGCACCTCTACGAGACGATAGGCACGGAGCACGCTCTCGATGTAAAGTCCAGTGCCTCCACATAGTATGGGCTGGCAGTCGCGGTGGCGTATGTCGTCGTAAGCCCGGAGGAAGTCGCGCTGGAAGTTAAACACCGAGTACTTGGTGCCAGCCTCGGCAATGTCGATGAGGTGGTAGGGAATGTGGAGCCGGGAGTGCCCCGTGGCCCGTTCGATGCTGACGTCGTAGTCGGCCAAGTCCTTGCCTGTGCCGACGTCCATTCCTCGGAACACCTGCCGCGAGTCGGCCGATATTATCTCTGCCGCCGCGACGGGGCTTGCGGCTTCGAGCGTAAGCCGTGCTGCGAGTTGCGTGGCAACGGCTGTCTTGCCGCAGGCTGTTGGTCCGAGTATGGTAATGAGCGGCGTCATCGTGGAGCGCTTATATTATATATATGTGTAGCGGAGGTGTCAGAAGCGGTAGCCGATGCCGGCAGTGAGGAGGCCTTGATAGCCGAAGGCCGGGAACTCGATGCGGGCGTAGACAGTGCGCCCTATGAGCATGCCTATAGGCACAGCCTGGAAGGTGAAGCCCGAGTTTACCTTGTCCTCGACTTTGTCGAACTCAACGCCAAAGCCCATAGCCAAGCGCGTGTACATAGCGAAGTTGCGCGTCTGCAGCCATTCGAAGCGAAAGGTAGGCATCACTACGAGTATCGACTCTTCGTATCGTCCACCCTTGCCGAAAGCGCTACTCCTGTGGTAGTCGCGAGAGTCTGGGTAATCGTAGTAATATTCATTGTCCCAATAATCGTTGAGAACAGGTATGTAGGTCAAGTCAAGTCCTATGCTGAGGCGGCGCGTAAGGTGGCGCATGTATTCCAAACTCACTTCGAACGGCGCTTCGCGCTCGTGGCGATAGTCGTCGTCGTCGAAGAGGTTGTTGGGTCGCATAGGCCACACGCCGAGCGAGATGCTGAATTCGTTGGCGGGAAGTCCGTTGAAGGCTTTGTGTCTGGGAGCCTCGTAGTAGTGGCCCGACGATTCGTTCGTGTAGCGTGCCGAGTGGCGCGGTTGTGCTGTTGCAGAAGCAGCAGCGAGCAGTAGCAAAGCAGTGATGCTTAGGAGTCTGAATGCTTTCATTTGTCTTTATTCTTAATTTTGTCTTAGAAAACCCTTAAGCCTTCTGCCAATAACCCTTAAGGGTTTTGGCAATAACCCTTAAGGGTTTTGTGGATAACCCTTGGGCTTTTTTTTCGGTACTTTTGTCTGAACATTAAAAAGCCACTCACTCCGTGCCTTTCAGGGCTCGGGGAGAGTGGCTTTATTATTAGCTTTTACCGGCTGCGTTGAGTCTGATGCGTATGGCCTCGTGCTGGCTTGCAGGGGCGTCGAGGTCAATCTGGTGGCCGTGGCGGTCGGTAGCCGTGAGGCTCTCGGCGAGGGTCGCGTCGAGTCGCTTCCAGGCGAGATAGCTCAGGACGGCGTGGCGAACGCTGGCACCGTCGAATACTTCTACCATCTTGCGATTGACCTTGATTCTCATTGCTTTAGGTGCTTTTACTTCTCAGTTATGTTTAAGCAGCGCCGTCCCTGATAGCTAACGCGCTGCTGCTTCTCGAGGTAGCTCTTCACAACGTCTGGCGTTGTGATGCCGAGGCTTGTGCCCATGTCCTGCCGCTTCACAGGGCTCACTGCTACTGAGTAGCTGTTTGAGATGACGTGGTAAGTTTTCTTCAGGTTGAGTTTCTTGCCGTCCTTGCCGAAGATGGCGAGTTTCTTGACGCTGCGGGTTGCAGGGTCAATGGTGACGTCGCAGGTGATGCCGCTTACGAACGGGAATCGGCGCTTATCGTTGTTGTGGCATTCAATGAGCATCTGTTGAAGTTCGCGCCCCGTGATGCGCATCTCCACGGCATCGTTCTGGAAGGGGTCCATCTTCATGATGTCGCCTACAGTGATATTGCCCTCGAGATGGTCTATGCGCACGCCGCCAGCGTTCTGGAAGGCAATGTCGGCTCCGGCATAATCCTTGTAGGCGTCGCACATGAGGCAGCCGAGCTCTTCGGTGCTGGTGAACGGGGTCTCCGCAACGGCGAGCACGCGACTGAAGGCTGGATTGTTGCTGAAATGGCTGACGAGAGCGGCTACGGATTCATTCTTGCCCTCGTGCTTGGCAATGGGGATGAGCTCGGCTTTCTTGCCGACGATGCGCTTACCCTCGAGGGTGAGTGTGGAGTGTGTGGCATTAGGCAGGCTCTTCATGTTCTGAGTAACGAGGATCCCGTGGTGCATTTCCCCGCCTTGCAGCTGAGTGTGCGAGTGGCCGCCTACGATGATGTCGACCCACGGTAGCTCGGGAGTGAGCGCAACATCGGTGTCATAGCCGAGGTGGGTCAG
>JAFUFW010000007.1 GCA_017469685.1 Bacteroidaceae bacterium
CAGGCGGTTATAGCGGCGGGGTCCCACCTCTTCCCATCCCGAACAGAGAAGTTAAGCCCGCTTGCGCCGATGGTACTGCACACCCGTGGGAGAGTAGGTAGCCGCCACTTTTCAAAGAAGCTCCCCGATGTCCGGAAGGATATCGGGGAGCTCTTTTTTTTTTTGCAAATACCTCTGCTCTTACAGGGCGGCTTTATTGTAAAGTGTATTGTGTTTTGGGAAAATAATTTCAATTCTCATATCCCTAATCCTAATCTTTTACTATCTTTGCCACCGTTATGCTTAAATTGTATCATACATTGGGAGTCATTGAGGCTGGCTGCGATGAGGCGGGACGTGGTTGTCTTGCAGGACCTGTCTTTGCCGCTGCTGTAATTTTGCCTGCTGACTTTGATAACGAGTTGCTGAATGATTCTAAACAGCTGACTGAGCGGCAGCGATATGCCCTGCGCGATGTCGTTGAGCGCGAAGCTGCTGCTTGGGCTGTGGCTGAATGTTCGGCTGCTGAGATTGATAACTGGAATATATTACGCTGTTCGATAATTGCTATGCAGCGTGCTCTGGATAAACTTAGGATTCGTCCAGAACACATTATCGTGGATGGCAATCGATGGAAGCCTTATCATTGGGATGGTGAGGTAGTTGCTGCTGATACAATAGTTAAAGGCGATGCTACGTTTATGTCTATTGCGGCAGCTTCAGTACTGGCTAAGACTTACCGCGACGACCGTATGAAGGCACTTGCACAGGAGTTTCCGCAGTATGGCTGGGATAAGAATATGGGTTATCCTGCCAGGTCTCATAGAGAAGCCATCCGGCAGTACGGCCCTTCGCCTTACCACCGGATGACGTTCCGCCTGCTGCCCGAGGAGCAGCTGATGCTGGATTTTTAACCTATTTATAATCCGCCCAATCGTCGGTGCGGAAGGGACCAACGGGTAGGCCTGAGACAGTGTGTAGGTCGCATGTGGGGTTGTCGGCCCAAGCGTAGCGCACGGCTACGGGGAATGGCACGTCAGGGCATTCGACCACTACGCGCTGCATGAAACGTTCGCCTTCGACTCGCGCACGTGCTACGTGCCATACGTGGTCTGGACCAGCGATGGTGAAGCCTTTTATGTCGGTGTTGGCTTCGAGGGCATCGCTGCCTTGCACGGGGCGGAAGAAGATTGTTGCCTTACCGTCGCTGACTCGCATCTGATAGTACTCAGGTGCTGCGCAGGGCTCTTCTTGACCGTAGGTGCGGTTGAGAGCGAGCAGGGCCAGCCGGCGTCCTACTTCCTGCTTGTTTTTCGGATGAATATCCATAGCCATGCCGATGTCGATGTTCACCATCATGCCTACGCCGTCGAGCTGCGTGGCTTTGCGCTGTGCCTCGCGTATGGCAGCCCATTCAGACTCGGGCTGGACATCCTTCTGCCAGCGGTAGTTGGCAATCTGCACGAAGTAGAAAGGTAGTGCCTTGCTATCCTGAGAGAAGAAGGCGCGGCGGCGGTTGTCGGTCTGTGGCTTAGGATAGGCTGTAACTTCCGACGTACGGTTGAAACGAGCCTGCCAGTCGAGAATCATTCGTTGGAACAGACTTTCGTACTGAACGGCGCGCCCCACGTTGGAGCATCCTTGGTACCAGATGAACCCACGCACGGGCATATCAAGGAATGGAGCCACCATGGCGTTGTATAGGTTGGCGGGGAACCATGGGTCGTCGGGGCGTTTGGGCTCTACGCGTCCTTTTATCGTCTTCACGCTCTGGGCGTTTATGCTCTTCTGCCATCGCCAATCGCCAGCAAGGGAGATGGTAGTGTTGCCTGACTTGACATTGAAGTTGTCGGCACTGCCGCAAAAGCCTCCATCGCCACTGGTGTCGTAGATGCGCACGGTGAGTACGTTGCGCCCTGCCTTGATGAAGCGGGCAGGAATGGTGTAGGTGCGGTTGAGATTCCAGCCGGCAGTTGAGCCAATGAGTTGGCCGTTCCAGTATGTAGCGTCCTCGTCGTCGATATTCCCAAGGTTGAGCTTCAGGTCCTTTCCTGCAAGCGCCTGAGGAATATCCACCTCGCGGCGCATCCACACGATGCCGTCGAACGACTTCAACGCGTCTGCATTATCCCAGTGAATGGGCTGTGCCATTGTCTGCCATGCATGGTCGTCGAAGTCAGTTGCTGCCCAGAGGGCTTTGTCCAGATCGCCGTCTGCGAGACCCTTGTCGTCGCCGAAGGCCTCTTTCATCCACTCGGCGCGCTCGTCCTGATAGAGCCTGTCGAACTTAGTCTCGTCGAAGTCTGTCGCAAACACACGCTTCTCATGGTCTTTGAAACCAGTCACCCCGGCCAGTGCCTCGTGGCTCGTCCAACTCTCAGCAGGCGTTCCTCCCCACGAGCTATTGACTACTCCGACGGCTATCCCGAGCTTTTGTGATACTTCGCGAGCAAAGAAGTAAGCAGCGGCCGAGAACTCCTCGACCATTAGTGGCGAGCAGACTGCCCAGCCATGTGTGTGGCCTTGAGGCACGAAGGTCTGTGGCGTGTGTGCTACACGTCGGTCGACCTGGAACAGTCGGACGAGCGGATGGTTGGCATTGGCCACCTCTTGTTCCCAGTTGTTCACCATGCCCCATCCTTTTACGGGCATCTCCATGTTCGACTGTCCGCTGCAGAACCACACTTCACCCGCCATTACGTTGTCGATCACCAGTTTCTTGCCGTCGTCGAAGGTCAGGGTGTAAGGCCCTCCGGCGGCAGGCACGTTGAGGTCGAAGGTGAAGGCTCCGCTCTTGTCGGCTTTTACCTTCACGGTCTGATTGTCCCACGAAGTTGTGATTTTAACTGTGGCGCCAGCCTTGGCTGTAGCCTTGAGGTGCATATTCGTGCGCTGCTGCAGCACCATGTTGCTGGTCATCCATCCTGGCAGCTTCACTTCGGCGTTCAGGGTCACAACCATGAATCCTAACGCCAGCGTAAGTATAAGTTTTTTCATTTTGAGGTCGTAAGGCTATGAGGTTTAATTCTTGTAGCAAAACAGAAAAGCCCCTTCCCGGATTAGCGGGAGGGGGCTTTTTGCTTTATCATGCCTGCTTGGCGTTCATGGCTTCTGTGATGCGTGCTTCAATCTCCTCTGCCAGTTCGGGGTTGTCGCGAATTACCTGTTTCACGGCTTCGCGCCCTTGTCCGATCTTCGAGTCGTTGTAGCTGAACCATGAACCGGATTTCTTTATGATCCCATACTCCACGCCGAGGTCCACTATCTCGCCAGCCTTGGAGATGCCTTCGCCGAAAGCGATTTCGAACTCGGCCTTGCGGAAAGGAGGTGCCACTTTGTTCTTGACCACTTTTACGCGTGTTTGGTTGCCGATAACCTCGTCGCCGTCCTTGATGCTGGTAACGCGGCGTATGTCGAGGCGTACGCTTGAGTAGAACTTGAGCGCGTTGCCGCCAGTGGTTGTTTCGGGGTTCCCGAACATTACGCCAATCTTCTCGCGCAGCTGGTTTATGAAGATGCACGTCGTCTTGGTCTTTGAGATGGTGGCTGTGAGTTTGCGCAGGGCTTGGCTCATTAGTCGTGCTTGAAGGCCAACCTTATTCTCGCCCATATCTCCTTCAATCTCAGCCTTCGGTGTGAGTGCTGCCACGGAGTCAATCACTACGAGGTCAACGGCCGACGAGCTTATGAGTTGGTCGGCGATGGCCAGCGCCTGCTCGCCGTTATCGGGCTGTGAGATCCAGAGTTCCTGCAGGTTGACTCCTAACTTCGCAGCGTAGGTGGGGTCGAAGGCGTGCTCGGCGTCGATGAATGCAGCCACGCCTCCAGCCTTTTGTGCTTCGGCAATGGCGTGAATGGTCAGTGTAGTCTTACCAGAACTTTCGGGACCGAATATCTCGATTATTCGGCCGCGGGGATAGCCTCCCACGCCGAGGGCGTGGTTGAGCGCGATGCTTCCAGTGGGTATTACGTCTATTTTCTCTTCGGCGCGATCGCCCAGTCGCATGATGCTTCCCTTACCGAAGTCCTTCTCAATCTTGGCCATCGCCATCTGCAGCGCTTGCAAGCGTGCGGCCTTTTCGTCCATGGATTGTTCTTCTTTTTTTGCCATTGTTGTTTGTAGACCCCCTCCCCATCCCCCTCAAGGGGGGAGTAGAATGTATTTGACTATGGGTAGGTTATAGGGCCATTTCTTAAAGGATTACATTATGTTTTTTTTCAAGGGCCCACTCCCTCCCTTGAGGGAGGGCGGGGGAGGGTCTTTTACAGTTCCAGATCAATGTCGTGCAGTTCGTGCCATGGCAGACCCTGACGATTGAGCTGTTCCATGAAGGGATCCGGGTCGAATTCCTCGACGTTGTGCACGCCGGGCTTCACCCACTTGCCAGTCAGGAACATCATGGCGCCAATCATTGCCGGCACGCCTGTGGTGTACGAGACGCCTTGCATGCCCGTCTCCTCGTAAGCGGCGCGGTGTGAGCAGTTGTTGTATACATAATATGTGTGCTCCTGTCCGTCCTTGCCGATACCACGTATGCGGCAGCCGATGCTGGTCTGTCCCTCATAGTTCTCGCCGAGGTCCTGAGGGTTGGGCAGGACAGCCTTGAGGAATTGCAGGGGCACTATCTTAACCCGTGCGGTGCCTGTGCCGTCGGCCAGCGGGGCCTCATACTCAATCTCGTCGATACGGCTCATACCGATGTTCTGAATTACTTCAAGGTGTTTCAGGTACTGCTGCCCGAAAGTCATCCAGAAGCGTGCGCGTTTGATTGTCGGGTAGTTGATTACGAGCGACTCAATTTCCTCATGATGCAGCAGGTAGCTGTCGCGCGGCCCTATCTCGGGATATGTCAAGTCCTTATGTATCTCCAACGGCTCTGTCTCAACCCAACGGCCGTCCTCCCAGTAGAGTCCTTTCTGCGTTATTTCGCGGATATTAATCTCGGGGTTAAAGTTTGTGGCAAAGGCTTTGTGGTGGTCGCCGGCGTTGCAGTCGACGATGTCGAGGTACTGTATCTCCTTGAAATGGTGTTTGGCAGCATATGCTGTGTATATGCTTGTCACGCCCGGGTCAAAGCCGCAACCGAGGATAGCCGTCAGGCCAGCTTTCTCAAAGCGTTCGCGGTAGGCCCACTGCCAGCTGTACTCGAAGTGAGCCTCGTCTTTGGGCTCGTAGTTGGCCGTGTCAAGGTAGTTGCAGCCTGTCTGTAGGCAGGCTTCCATGATTGTAAGGTCCTGATAGGGCAGGGCAAGATTCACGACGATGTCAGGCTTATAGTCGGAGAGCAGTTCTACGAGCTGTGGCACTTCGTCGGCATCGACTTGTGCCGTTTTTATCCCATTGAAGCCTGTGGCCTTCTCCACTGCAGCTGCCAGACGGTCGCACTTAGCCTTTGTGCGCGAGGCTATCATTATATCTGTGAAGATGTCAGCGTTCTGTGCAATTTTGTGAGCGGCCACGGTGGCTACGCCTCCGGCACCAATAATCAGTACTTTTCCCATTCTGCTTGCACGGGCTTAGCCCGTAGTTTTGAGTTTAACGTTTGCTTTATTGAGCGCCACGCTGCGCGCGACCTCTTATCGAGGGCAAAGATAACAATTAATCTGCAACCGACAGCAGGTTTTATTCGAAAAAGTTTAGAAAAACCATAATTTGTTTTCTCGGCTGGGAGCTCGCGTAGCCTCTCGTCCCGTTCTTCATACAGATACTTATAACAAACGCCCCACCACGTCATCATGACGCAGCAGGGCGGGGTGCCTATAGATATTTTGTTTACTCGTTCGAGCTTGCTCGCTCCAATCTTGGAGAACTGCTTTATTGCAACTTGAACACAATGGGCAGTGTGAAGTGGACGCGCACGGGCTGGCCTTTGTCCTTGCCGGGTGTCCAGCGCTCGGGCAAGGCTTTTACGGCGCGCTCAGCTTCGGCTTTCAGGGCTTTCACGCCAGCAGCTTCATGTTCGGCCTGCTGACGTGCCTGCTCGTTCTCCTCGGCGCTTTTGTTGCGGTCGAAGGCTACAACGGCCACTTCGGGCAGCGCCAGCCCTGTCTTGAGGTCAGTAGTCTGCACGGCCTTGACGTCGGCGAGCGTGCCGTCTGTCTCCACGACGAAGCTGACCCTCACGCTGCCTTGAATGCCATATTCCTGAGCCTCGGCAGGATACTTGATATTCGTCGTGAAATACTGGGACATGGCTTCCTGCCCTCCTGGGTATTCAGGCAAGACTTCCACAACCTCATAGACCTTGTTGTCCGGTTTCTCGACTTTTCCGTCCAAGGTGCGAGCTAATGCATCGACATTGGAGGCGAAGAGTAGCGCGGCGGCTACGGGCACGAAGAGGATGTATTTCAGCATCCCCGTGCGAGGGGTTCTGCGTAAGTTCATCATAATGATTCTACGTTTTAAGGGTAAGACATTGAAGTTATTTGCAATCGTAGCTACGTTCGTTTGAGTGGTGAAACCGAGGAGGCGGTATTGGTAGGCTTTGAGTGAAAAGTGAAAAATGTCGGCTTCGCCTCCAAGTGGACAATAAGAGTTACTATCTGACAAATCAGGTATATCGTATTTTTCACTGTTCACTCTTTCTCTTTTCATTTCCAGATAGTCTGCTACGGCCTTGTCTGCCAGGAACTCGAGGTTCATGCGCACCTCGCGCCGCATGACCCATGCCGCGGGATTCCACCAGAAGAGGATGCCGACGAGCTGGGAGAAGAGGACATCGAGGGTGTGCCACTGGCGCACGTGCGTCTGCTCATGAATGAGCACTTCACGAAGCGTCTGCTCGTCCATGCCTTCCGGGTGGATGAAAATCCACGGGCCGAAGGAGAAGGGGCTGCAGGGGCGGGGGAAGAGCCTCACCCCCGCCCCCTCTCCGAAAGGCGAGGGGAGTGTTATAATACGCGGGCACGTACACCGTAAATATATAATATAGGCGACCTGACTGACCAGCTTTGCTGTCATCCATACAACGGGAATGATATAGATGAACGCCCAAAGCGCCATCATGCCTACAAACCACATGCCGCAGCCTGGTTCCGCCTGTTCGATACCCATGCCGGCTACGCGTTGGGCGGTGACTTCGAGCGTTGGCAGAATGTTCGCGGCGTAGCTGGCGGCCATCGCGTTGGCGGTCGTGTCGCCAGTCATCAGTTCCTGCAAGTTCCACAGCGGCAGCAGGAAGGCGGTCAGGTAGATGCCCCACAGCATCAGGCGACGCACACCAAAGAACGTGTCGCGATGCATCAGCACCTGAAACAGCAGACACAGCAGGGCGAGGATGAGGTTGGCTTTGATGAGGTAGAGCACCATAGATATTTACGATTTAAAGATTTACAATTTACGATTTATTTACAATGGAGTTAATTGGCAAATCAGATCGTCATTCGCTTTCCTCGATGAGAGAGATGATGTCCCGCAGGTCGTCGGATGTGAGCTTCTGTTCGCGGGCGAAGAACGAGACGAGTTCCTTGATGGAGCCGTCGAGGTAGCGGTCCACGAAGGAGCTGAGGCGCGAGCGGCCATAGTCCTTCTTCTCCACAATGGGCCAATAGACATAACCGCGTCCCTCGCGCCGATGGTCGAGGTAGCCCTTGCGCTCCAGCGACTGGAATACGTTCTGGATGCCGTTGAGCAGCGGTTGTGGCTCGGGGTAGCGCAAGAGCACATCGCGAGGCGTGCATTCGCCCAGCTGCCAGATGTGCTCCATCACTTCTTCTTCCTTCTGACTGAGTTTAATCATTGTGGTGAGGTTATTTTGCTCTGGTGGCCTTCTCTATGACTTTCATGAGAGAGTCGGCTTTGAGGGTTAGTTCTTTATCAACCGTTTTCTTGCAGGCTTTCAGATATTCTCTGGCAGCGTAGGGATCTCCGGCTTCCAATGCGTTTTTTGCACAACCAAAATAACTCCATGCTATCGTCTTGGGAGTATCGCATGAGGACAACGAGGCGAGTGCAAGGGTGCAGCAGACAAATTTTTTGTTACTCATCATAAAATATTCTTTAGAGAATGATGCAATAGTGGTCATTAGGAATGTCTATACGATTCCGACGGTGCAAAGGAACGGAGAATAAATCAAACTTGCAAGACCGAGGCCTCGCATTTAACATTCTCTAAATGTTGAATTAAAAAAGAAGTCCATCGTAAATCGTAAATTGTCAAATAGTAAATGAACATCCGAAACTTAAATTATTAAAAATGCCCCGCCGTGTCATCTCGACGCAGCGGGGGCGGGTGTGCCTATAGGTCTTTTTAACTGCTTTATTGAAATCAAGTAATTATTAATTCTGTTTCCTGCTCTCTCTGCACTGCTTGCGCTTGGCCCGCTTCTCGACGGGCTTCAGGGGGGGCAGTTGAAGCGAGAGAAGGTGAGGCCAAGAACGGCGAAAGGCGTGCGGGAAGGGGAGTTCCGTAGGAGTGGGACTTAATAGACGGAGAAGCGGGCGGTGTCGGCGACGAGGGCCGAGGCCGATGCCGGGTCGGCAGACTCGTAGCCTGCGGGCGAGGGCTGGATGCCGCCGGAACCGACACCGGAGGCACCGCTGTTGGTGCGCATGAGGCCGCCGGGGGCGAGGGCAACATCCCAGTCCGTTCGCTGGGCCATGGCAGATTGCCCGGCCGTGTCGGTGAAGGCCACCGTGGCAACAACGGAGTTCATTTCTAAGGATATGTAGCTCCATGTGTCGTCGGAGAGTTCGACCTGCAGGTCGTGCTCCTTCAGATGACGCGGGGATTCGCCGTCGCTGCAAGCAGACAGGAAGAGAAGGAAGAGGAGAAGCGGACACACGGGGATGGCCAAGCGGGCATGAGTGCTGTGGCGGAGCGAGCGGGACAGTGTGGGCAGATGTTGCATAAGTAGAGGTTACAGAGTGAATGGGGAGCGGGGAAAGAGGGGAGGTGGAGAGAGGGCGCACGCGGGTTTACAAGGCGTAGCGTATGCTGACGACGTGCGGATTGTCCTCCGAGTGCTGGATTTGCATCTTCGCAGGGCGTCCGCCCGCAGTGCGGAGGAGGAAGGTGGCGGCAGTGGAGCCGGCAGAAGCGCTGCCAGCGGACGTCGTGCCGCTGGAGGCGCCCATCCAGTTGAAGGGCGACACGGGGAGCTCGAAGAGCGACGTGAGGGGAATGGGAAAGAGATTGTTGCTGCGGTGTATGTTGACGGGCAGGGCTGCGCGGTAGGGATAGTGGACGGGTGTGTCGCCGCGTTGGTCGATGACCTCGAGCGACGTGAGCTGGCCGCTGCCAGTCTTCTTGCCGTAGGGCGTGGCAAAGATGCTGAGGAAGTACTTCTGAATGGTGTCGGGGTTGGAGGTGGTGAAGTCGATGGCCATGTCCATTTCGGCCTGCCGGAACTGGCCTTGCATGTTGAAGTCGCCGCCCTGATGGCGGAAGATTGGGCTGTAGATGGGAGCCGTGGAGGGGCTGGTGACGTGGCGATCCGGCGTGGCTATCATGCCGAAGGTGAGGTCGTCGCGGGAGGTGTAGGAGAAGCCGACGTGGCAGATGACCTCGGGCTCATACGTACTCACACGCACGCCGTTGAGCCGGTTGCTGAGTGTGCCGGGACTGATGGTGGGGTCGCGAAAGAAGTCGTAGGCCAGGTAGAAGCGGCCGCGGTCGTGGTAGTAGTAGTCGCCCCACGAGTTGCAGACGATGAAAGCACCGGTATGGGTGACGCCGAGGTCGTCGGTGTAGGTGACGAGGTCGTCGTAGCCGACGATGGTCAGGGCGTGGGGGCCGTCGTAGCCGAGGCGGGTTTGCAGGCAGTGGTAGCCTGTGGCCGAGGGGCCGGAATAGTTGAGGTCGAATTCCCAGCCTGTGGCGTCGGTGGAGTAGGTGAGCACGCCGCCGGGGTGCTCGTCGCGGCCGGCATCGTAGAGATAGCGCTTGATGGTGTTTATGCTGTCGTCGAAGGCCAGAATCTCCGTGGCACGGTTGTGCATGGCGCGCTCGTAGAGCTCGTAGCCCGTGGCCCACTTGTAGAACGTGAGGCCGGGCGTGCCGAAGTCGGCCTCGCTCATGACGCCGTAGCCTTTGGCTATCTGCAGACCTTCCTCCACGAAGCTGCCCTGGTCCTCACCCTCGTTGATGAAGTTCCAGATGAAGAGATAGCTCAGGCGGTTCTCGGGATGGGAGGCATCGCGCTGGAGGAGGCGGTTGAGCTCATAGGTCATCATGTAGCCTATGCCTGCGGCTTGGGCGCAGGAGCCTCCGGTCTGGTTGATGAGTGGCGGGAAGAACCTCGTCTGTGAGTTGTCCACGCTTGGGGGTAGCTGCACGTCGGGGGCTGCCGTGACGCGGAATGGTGTGCGCTCCTGACGTATGCGCTGCACTTCGGGCGTGAGGCGCGGAGCAGGGGCCACGCGCCGATGGGGAGGAAGTAATTGTGCTGCCAGCGCGAGGGGCGCCAGCAGCACTATGATTGTTGCAAGGAGATGTTTAGCGTGCATTCAGTCTGTTGTAGGTTTTGAGGGCTTCGGATCGCACCTCGGGTGCATATTTCGGGTCGTTGCTGATGGCCTGCATACGCTCGGCGATGACGGGAGTCTGGTAGCTCTGCTTGTGCCAGCCGAGGGCCTCGATGACGGTGACTTGCTGCTCGACGTTCGTCGTCGGACGGTCGATGTATTGCAGCAGGAAGGGCACGTAGGCGTGGACCATGTCGTTGCGCTGGGAGCGGATGGCGAAGCGTATTTCCTTCTCGTTGGTGAGCGTGTCGAGCTCATTGAGCGTCCCGGCGCGGAAGTCGGCGCTGTGCTCAATGGCGCGTGCGATGACGGCGCGTGTGCTGTCCTTGTGCACGGTCTGCACAGCGGGGCTGTCCCACTGACGGGCGAACTCGGCCATGAGCTTGTCCTTGGGCAGCACGCCCAGGGCTGTGGAGGCGTCGAAGTTCACGCGGTCGCTGGTGTTGTTCTCGATGGAGAGCGCGATGAGGGAGGGGATGAGACGTTCGTCGCCGCTCTCGTGGATGAGGCGCACGGCCTGGCGCTGGGCGAGCTCGAAGGCATCCTGTGTGCCCTGCTGGATGACGGCGATGGCATTGTCGTCGCGCAGCTCGGAGATGCGTAGCATGGCCATGAGGCGCACGAGGCCGGACTCGGAGGTCTCGTAGATGCGGCGCAGCTCAGCGCTGCTGATGGCGCCGGCCACAGCCAGCTGCTCGATAGCGAGGCACTGGAGGTCGGCCTGGGGGCTCTTGAGAAGCTTGCGCCATGTGGCGGCTTTGTTCTCGTGGATGAGGTGGTCGATGTCGAGCTGCTTCTCGGCGGACGCGAAGCGGTATGTTGGGTCGCCGATGACATGGCTCTCGAGGTATGTGCTGAAGCGTGCGATGTCGCCTACGCATCCTCCGAGGCTGATGAGGCCGATGAGGCGGTCGCTCCACTTGTCCTGAAGGACGTTGACGGTGTTGCCCACGACGGCCACTGTGCCGCCGGGCTGGAAGATGTACTCGTTGGCGATGCAGTCGTCGCGGTGGAAGGAGCCGCAATAGCAGGCATCAATGACAACGACGGGGGCATTGGGCTGGTAGCCGTAGAAGGCGAAGTCTTCGAGATGGAGGTCGAGGGCTGCATCCTCGATGGAATCCTGGCGGTTCAGCTCTGGGTCGAAGATGTCGGACATCCACGAGTCGGACAGGTCAAAGCGTTCCTTGAGTTCGCCCTGTGTCTTCTCCCAGTCGCGCCCGCGCTCCTTGGCGGACACGACGTGCTGGCGCACGTTCTTGCGGATGTATTCCTTGGCAGCCTTGACGGTGTAGGGACGGTCGATGGCGTTGAAGTACTCGGTGTCCCACGAACCGTGGTGGTGCAGCACGGCCAGGTCGAGGTCGGTGCGCATGACTTCGCCCATGACGTGTTCCTTCACGGGATTGAAGTCGCTGTGGTCCATGTAGCTGATGCGGTTGCGTCGTCCGTCGCGCAACTGTGGGAAGTGCTCCTGCCAAGCCACCTTCTCGTCTATGCGTGCCACCTTGGAGTCGCTGATGTAGCCGTGTCCGCTAAAGTAGAACATCTTCTGGAGCGTGCGTTGCTGCTGCTTGGCGGCCGTGGCCTTACGCAGATAGGCGCGCAGCTTGTCGTAGCGGTTCGTGCCGAAGGCGTCGGTGGGACGTATGCGTCCGCTGTAGATGTTTGGATGGATTCGCTGGGCTCCCTCGGCGGCGAGACTGTAGTAGAAGTAGTTGGCGTCGGAGTCGCGGTCGAGGTAGTTGAACTTCAGGTTGAAATCGTCGTAGAAGCGGTCGCTGGGAATGCTGCTGTCCTTGCGGGGCTGCGTCTGCACCATCTTGAAGGCGGACGTCAAGTGCTGTCCGTCGCGGATCATGGCCACGGGGATGTCGCCGATGAGCACCGTGCCCACGATGGGTTCGGTCTTCAAGGCGTTGAGACGCTGGAGCTCGGCGCGGATGCTATCGGGTACGCCCCAACGATCAACGACGGTATAGACACGCAGGTTGTGAGTTTGTTCGATGGCCTTGGCGTAGGCCTCCACTTCGCTCTTCGCCTCATTGAGGCTTTTCTGGTCGATGACGATGGCGAAGCCGTCGCGTGCTGCTGCCGACAGGGTTGTGGCAAAGAGCAGCATTGATAATAGTCGTTTCTTCATAAAGCATTATTTTTGTGAGTAATATCTTATTTCTTAAGCCCTCATGGACGTCGCGTAGAATAAGCTTGCTATTATTTAATAGGGATATCAGTCAAATGTGGGCATACCTGTGCAATCAAGTTTCAGGATAAGGGGCAGATTCTCGGCGATACATGCCCTATCCACTTCACACTTCCAGAATACTCCCGTTTTGTCCTCAAAGAGATTCTCGTGATAACCGATGCCCTCTGTCCAGCCAATGACATCAGGTATAGCAAAAAAGGAGCTGTCCCTACCTCGCTCAAACTTGCCGATCAAACGGGAAGAGCATGTTAATGATGCGTATCGTGTATGCCAATCATGTTTGTCGGTCTGCAACGCTATGCATTGAAAAATGAATGAATCCGAGATGGGAAGAATATCTCCAACCTCCATGCTGAAATCAATGAACAGGTGTGGCCGGGACTGTTCAGCAGGTATTTTATATACCAGTAGGCCACGTTCAAGGAGTGCACCCACATAGACCCATTTGCGGAAGAGCCATTTATTCTCTGTACTGTTATGGGGGACTATAATCCTATAAAGCTTTTTTGCAAGGCATTTGCCAATCAAGGTGTCACCATGCATCCAATAGATAAGTTCATCGTTATCATGGTTGATATAGAATATCCGTTTGTTCTCCTCGACAAAACAACGATAATTAGCGGGTCTCCTCTTATGTTGTCTTGCGTGCGGCACAGTCGTGTTAGGAAGCTCTTCCGCAAACAAGCGTTTGTGGAAGGAAGTGATTTGCGCTGTTGCCAATTCAGAATGAAGCATAAAGCACAAGAACGACAACAGCCAAAGAATCGGACATTTCAATGATAGCCTCATATTATTATTCTACTCGTTTGAGGGTCTTGAGGGCCTCGTCACGGACTTCGGCAGGGAGGTTTTGGTCTTGGCTCATGCGGCGGGCGACTTCGGCAATGGATGCGCTTGTGAATGCCAGACGGTGCCAACCGAGTGTGCTCAGGAGCTGCTGCTGCAGGGTGGGGTTACCGCAGCGCTCGGTGTAGGCAGCCACGTCGGGAATGAGGTAGGGCGGGAGGTAGATCTTCATGCGGTCGGCCTGTACGAGGGCACGGCGTTCGCTCATCCGGCCTTCGCAGAGGGCACGTATGTCGTCCTCCCATCGTTCACTATAGCTTTTGATGCGTGCAAGACGTGTGGTGCGGTAGTCGTCGGGCCAAGTGACATTGGCAGCAACGCTGTCGAGGGCAAGGGTTGCCGCCTGAACAATGTCGGCAGGAGGCATGAATTGAACGACCTCGCCGGCATTGAAGGCTACGCGAGCAGATGTGTTGCCTTGGGCAAGCAGACGTGCCAACGCCCCGGCCAGCGCAGGATGGCCGGAGAACTGAATGGCGTTGACGCCCATGCGCTGAAGAAGCTCAAAGCCATCGTTGCAGGCAGCGCGGATGGCATCGACGAGCAACGGGCTGCCGCGGCGCTGAAGCAGATAGAATGCCTGAAGGCGCACGAGGCCGGAGGATGCGGTGCGCTGGATGTCGAGCAGGCGTGCGTCGGTGAGTGCCGGACTTTGGGCGAGCTTCTCTAATGCCATGCACTGGATGTCGGGATGAGAGCTCTTGGCGAGCAGACGCTGCCAGGCTTTGGCAGCGGGATGGAGAATCAAGGCGTTGAGGTCGGTGCGCCCAGGGGCCTTGAAGCAGAACGTAGGGTCGCCGACGATGTGCATCTCCAGTTCGGGCTGGTGCTGGGCGATGAGGCCCACCATGATGCCCTCGGCCAGGAGACCGATGAAGCGGTCGGGCCATTTGTCCTGAATCACGTTGACCGTGCCTCCCATTCCAGCCACGGTTCGCCCTGGCTGGAAGATGTATTCATTGGCGATGCAGTCGGCATTTTGGAAGGCGGCGTTGTAGCACGCGTCGTAGATGGCGAAGCGGCAGTTAGGGCGATAGCCGTAGTTGGCAAAGTCCTTGAGGGTGAGGTTGAGGGAGTCCTCGAGGAGAGAGTCGAGGTGGTTGCTGGCGGGTGAAGGCTCGTCTGCAAGCCATTCCTGGGGCAGTCCGTCACGCTCGATGAGCACCTGACGCACGCTGTCAACGTTCTGTCCGTAGCGTGCGGCGCGGCGCAGGCGGTCGCGGTAGCCACGCAACAGATATTGCATGGTCTGCTCGATGGAAGATGGTTTGGGATGGTGGGTGAGATACTGCGTGTCGAAGTCGCCGTGGTGGTGCATGATGCCGAGGGAGAGGTCGGTGCGCATCATCTCGTTCATGAGACGCCGCTTGACGTAAGGCTCGTCGGAATAGTCCATGTAGCTGAATGCTCCGCTTGTCTGGGGCAGCCCGGGGAAATGCTCGTGCATGGACATCTGTTCGGCAATGTGTGCAACGCGCGACTCGTTGACGGAGCCGCTGCCGGTGTAGGTGAATACGCTCTGGAAGACCTCGGGGTTGCGCTTGGCAGCCGTAGCTTTGCGGAGATAGGCGCGGAGCTTCTCGTAGCGCGTGGTGCCGGCAACGTCTGTGGGACGTATGCGTCCGGTGAAGATGTCGGGGTGGAGACGCTGGTTGCCTTCGGCCGCGAGGCTGTAGTAGAAGAGGTGTGCGCACTCGGCCGTGTCGCGGCGGAGGAAGCGGAAGCGGAGTCCGAAATCGTCGTAGAAGCGGTCGGAGGGCACGGACGAGTCGCGCCAAGGCATGGCCTGGTTCATCTTGAAGGCCGAGGTGAGGAACTGTGCGTCGCGCACCATGGCCACGGGGATGTCTCCCACGAAGACTGCCCCGACGATGGGGTCGGTCTTCAGCTCGTGGAGGCGTTGCAGCTCGGCACGTATGCTGTCTGGTACGCCCCACGTGTCCTCGACAAGATAGACGCGAAAGCCCTGGACGTCTTCCAGGGCATGGGCGTAGTCGGCAACCTCGGCGGCAGCCTGTCGGTGGCTTTCGGGGTCAATGACTATTGCGAATCCGTCTCGGGCAGTTGCCGCGAGGGATGATGCGGCAATGGCTACGGACATGAGGTACTTCTTCATGTGATAAAGTGGTGGGTGAAGGAAAGATATTGGAATCGATGGGGGGCGGCATACACCTTATTATATATAGGTGCAGGAGATGGACGCTCTGACGCTGTCAGAATTTGAGGTAGGCACCCACCTCGGCACGCGTGCGGGAGTGGCCGTCGAATCCGCGCCAATACTCTTCGCTGCCCGTGTAGAGGCTGATGTTGGCGTTGGCATGGACGCCCACGACGAGTTTCTTTCCGGCAGGCAAGGAGGCGTCGGCCAGGAGACCCACATGTGCGTGGCTGGCAGTCTCGTATTCAAAGACGCGCCGTGTGAAGTCGGCCGAGATGTCGTCGGTGCTTGTGGGTGCAGACCCGCTGGCATAGTCGTTGGTGAGGGGCAGGGCATAGCCGCCGTTGAGTTGAGCGAGGAGCGATGCCTTGCCGATGGAGAATATCTTGCCCGCCGTGACGTCGATGTCAACGACGCTGATGCTCTGCTTGGGCACGGCAGAACCGAGGAAGTGCTTGCGCGTGATGTTGCTCAGGTCGGCATTGAGCGCAAAGTAGAGGTCGCGCTGGCCCTCGCGGAGAATGTCGAGCTGGTAGCCGAGTGTGGCGTCGAGGCGCTGAGTTTTCTGCACGGGGTTGCTGCCGAGAATGCGGTAGTACTGAATGTTGCCGTGCTCGAGGTCGGTCTCGCGCTTCTGGTCGTACCACGTGGCTTTGCCGCTGAGCAGGTCGGCGCGCAGTGTCACGTTGTGCAAGAGGCTCTTGCCGGAGCGTATCTGGAGGCGGTCCTGCAACGTTATGTTGGTCTGGCTGTAGTCGCCGCCTTTGTATTCGTAGGAGGTGCTGCCGTCGCGTGCGTTCTCAGAGGCAGTGGCATAGCCCACCTCGAGGAAGTCGGCGATGTTGCCGTCCTCTGGTGCGAACTCTGCGGAGAGTGTTCCGCGCCACGTGACGCCCGTGTAGTCGCGATGGTAGCTGGTGTAGTCGGCCGTGGAGCGCTTCTGGAAGTCGCCCATGCCTTTCATGATGAAGTAGAAGTTGGAGGCGCTCTGCAGGATGTTGGTGTAATCGACTGTGGAGCTGAACGCCTGGAATCCGGCAGCAATGCCGAGTTTCCATGCCTGGCCGAGGCTGTAGTCGAGGCCGAGGTTGATGGGAATTGCGGATGTCGTGGTTCGGGGACGCGGGTCGCTCTGGTCGGCCCGGCTGCCGGTGCTTATTCCGATTTCGAGTGCTCCGCGCAGTCGGCTGTTGAAGGCATAAGCGGCTGTCGCGCTCATGTCGAAGGACTCCGTTGATGCGTCGCCGGGGATGGAGTCGCAGAGCTTGAATGGGTTCTCGGAAAGGTTCCAGAGGGCAGTGGCCCATGCCTGGTTCTTTTCCTGGATGTTGCGGTAGCGCAGGTGGCCTTGGAGATCTACGTTTCCGATGTGCTTGAGTCCTCCGATGTATGCCGAGAGTTCTCCTGCCTTGTCGGACTGCTCGATGGCGTGGTAGCTTCCGCGGTCGAATGTGTAGCCGACGTGTCCCACGGCGAAGTCTCGCACTTGGTTGTCGGCGATGCGTGTTGGGCTTGCGCTGGAGTAGCGCAGGTTGAATGGTTGGTTGAGGAAATCCTCGTTCCACGTCTGTGCGTGCACTGCGAGTGGGATGAGGAGGAGAAGAAGTCCGCCCCTCCTCCACCCCGCATATTGAGAGGGTGTAGTTACTCTAAAAAGCTGTTCCTTTACTGTTGAAATCATGTCTTTTCGTGTGTATGGGTTTCTATTCTTGTTTAGGTCTACCCCCTATGCGGAGAGGAGGACGGGAGGTTCTACAGGATTGCTGCTATGATGCAATCGCAGCGATTATCCGACCGTTGTAGGTACGAGTCGCGGAGTGTTCTCCTGCTCTGTCTTCCAGTCTGCGCTGGAGTTGTTGGTGTACTGATAATAGACGCGGCCGTTCTCGATGCGCTCGACCTTGCGGCGGATAGCCTGACCGGTGTACATGGGGCTGACGGGAATACCCTTGACGTCGTCCTTGGGAAGGAAGAAGGGATAGTTCTCCTCGGCAGCAACGCCCTGTCCGTAAGCGTCAACAGCATCGAGGACGTACTTGTTGGAGATGAGCAGGTACTGCATGGTGCTCTCGGTGCCGGGGGTTACGCTGTAGTTGTTCTCGTCGGCAGCGTAGTCGTCTACGCTGACGCCGTCGGGCAGCTTGGCGAGGATGTATGCACCGCCGCTGACACCGAATGCCCACATCTTCATGTATTGGTTGTTCTGGAAGATGGTCTTGAGGTTGGGCACGGCCTCGTTGTCGGTGTCGCCGTTGCCGTAGTACTTCTCCCAGTCAGCATCGGAGAGGTCCGGGCTCTTGGCATACTGCTCAGCGAGTTCGTCAGCATCCTCAGCCTCGGGGTCGTAGGCGAGCTTGTGGTTCTGAGCCTGGTCAGCAACGACGATGAACTCGCCGGGCTGCAGGGGATAGTCGTGGCCGTTGCCGGGGAAAGCGAGCACGGCACCCTGGCCAGAAGCGTAAAGGTCGGGGAATGCTTCCTGCCAAGCGCTTTGGGCCTTGAGGTTGCCGCCACCCTTGAAGAGGATGAGGTTGTCAAGATACTGCACCTCGTCGGAGTTGTTGACAATCTCGATGTAGCTATCGAGAACATAGAACTGTGCACCGCCGGTGGAGTAGATAGTCTT
The DNA here is from genome assembly GCA_017469685.1 of Bacteroidaceae bacterium. Lineage (GTDB taxonomy): Bacteria > Bacteroidota > Bacteroidia > Bacteroidales > Bacteroidaceae > Physcousia. Next base: position 18,281 of record JAFUFW010000007.1, read on the forward strand.
GAAGATGAGCGAGCTCTTCAGACCCTTGACGAGGTCGATGACAGCAGCCTGGTCGGCATAGAGCTCAACGCTGGTGCTACCGCTCACGACGGCCTGAGCCTCGTCGGCGAGGCGTGCGGAGAAGGTGGCCGTGTAGCTGCCCTGCACCTTCTCGACGGTGATGGGCTCGTTGATGTTGGCCACGCTGATGGTGTCAGCACCGTTGACGTTGGCGAGGATGAGCTTGGCGTCGGTGATCTGAGCGCCTGCAAGCTCGCTGCTGGGAGCGAATGAAATCACGAGGTTGTAACTCTTAAGGTCGTCGTCTCTGTCGCATGCTACGAAGACGGGGGCTGAGAGCAGCACTGCTGCCATGGCGAGCCCGAAGTTTGAGATGAATTTTCTCATTGTTGTTGTTAATTAAGAAAAAAAAGTAGTTATTGGTTTGAATTCCTTTGTTTTGCTGTCGCCGTTGTCGTCAGAAGCGGAACTTGAGCTCTGCACCGAAGTACATGCTCGGGTAAACGGTGTAGAGGGAGTTGCTGTTCTTGTTCTTGCGATATTGGCGTGTGTTGGTTAGGTTGTTGGCGGTGAAGGATATTTCGCCTGCGCGCCCGAGTTCCTTTGTGAATCTGAGGTTGAGCATCGCCCACGGGTTGACAACGTCCGTCAGTAGGTTGTAGGTCTGTGTGCGGTCCATGTAGATGTTGAGCTGGGCGTTGTCGGCGTCGGGTGCCGTCCAGGGTGTGAACTGTCCCTGAAGGTCATAGTAGCCGACGGGGTCGACGACCATGTAGTCCTTGTCGGGGAAGGTCTTCTGGTAGTAGCGCGTGTTGCCGTTGGCATCTTCGTAGATGGCTTTGCTGCTCTCGCGCCAAACGACTTGCACGGAGGTGGTTACGACCATCTTGAGGACGGGGATGTGGGTGATGAATGCGAAGTTGGTGTTGACGCGATTCTGGATGCTTCCGGAACCCTCGGGCAGGAGGACGGCGTAGGGCGAGATGTGCTGGATGCGGTCGTCGTAGGTGGCGTTGGCGATGCTTGTTGCCATGCGCTGGCGTTTGATGTGGAACCATGCGCCGGTGATGTTGAGTCGTGTGCGCAGGGGACGCAATTCGCCGAGGTCGAGGGTGTACTCCACGCCGTGCTTGAGGGAGCGCGTGGTGTTGGCCGGCATGGACCACGTCTCACGTGCATTGTAGAAGGAGGGGGTGGCGGTGGCCGTCTGCCCGTCGAGTGTGTAGCTGACCGTGCCGTTGTCGGGATTGAAGGCGGGGGCCTCGGCGCCGTCGGGGAGCTCGAAGTAGGGGTAGTTGATGCTCATGAGCTGGCTGATGCTGCCGAGCTCGTCGGTGTGGCGCTCGTGGAAGTAGGTCACGGAAGCCTGTATGTTGCGCTTGCGCAGAGAGAGCCCAACTTCCCACTTGCGGGAGTGCACGGGTTTGAGGTCGGGGTTCTGTGTGTTGTTGACGATGGTGGTGGTAATGAGTGCGAGACGGTTGCTCTCGGTGTCGCTCCATCGTCCGAGAGCCACGTGGTCGTAGTAGGTGGCGTCGGGATAGATGTAGAGCAGGGGCGGCATCTTGTTGGAGAGTCCGAAGCCTCCGTTGACGGAGAGGTCGTCGAGGAATGAGTTGTTGTCGCGGTTGAGCAGGCTTATGTTGGCGTTGACGCGTGGCTCGGCGACGAAGAATCCGCTGTTGCCTCCGCTCTTGTCGCTGTCGAGGAAGAGGTTGGAGAGGCGCACGCCGGCCTCGAACTGGCTCTTTATGGTGCCGAAGGTGAGGGACGAGCGGTCGCTGAGGAATGCCGAGAAGGTCTGCAACGCGGGAATGTCCTTGTCGGCACGGGGACGGAGACGGTGTGCAGACATGGCTTGCGGCGGGTTGGCCTCGTCGTAGGTGAGACCGTCGCCTCGGTTGCCGTCGTAGGTGTATTCGAGGCCGAGCTTGACGGTGGTGTAGCCTGTGTTGCCGAGGCGGACGTATTTGTCGGCCACGAGCTGGCCGTAGATGTTGAGCGGCACGCTCTCAATCTCGTATTCCGAGTTGTAGCCGACGCGCTTGAAAACGCCGGGCTGCAGCCCCTCGTGGCGGGTGTTGGTGATGACTCCGTCGGGGTTGTATATCCACGTGCTGTGCCAGTCGTACTGGCGGGAGAGCTGTGTACTGACCTTGTAGTCGAGGCTCGTGAGGAAGCCAGATTCGGGCTTGTAGCGTCCGTTGATGGCGAGGCGTGCGCCCTGGTTCTTGCTTTCCCACTCGGAGTAGGACTCGCTCATCTGCGGGTCGCGCTTGGCGTTGTTGACGCTGGTGTAGAAGGAGCCGCGCAGGTTGAAACTGACGGGGCCGAACTGGTTGCTGTAGCCGGCGGTAGCCGTTATGCGGTCGTAGCCTTTGTAGTGCTGGCGTGTGTCGGACCAGGACTGTGCCCAGTCGAGGGAGAAGTTGACGGCACCGCTGCGGCGCAGGCGGAAGCCCTTGCCGAGGGATGCGAGCTTGGAATTGGGGTCTGCCTGAAGCTTGGCTTCCCATGGGGTGTAGCCGCTCTTGGTGTTGACGATGACGACGCCGGATGTGAGGTTGCCGTACTCCACGCCGGGAATGCCTCTTATGACCTCGAGGGACTCTACGTTGCTGGCTGATATGGTGCGGAGGTCCACGCCACGTCCGGCGGTGGAGTTGTCGTTGAGGCCAGAGCCGGCTCCCGTTCCGGAATGGGTGAAGGACATGAGTTCCATGTTGGCGTCGTTGCTGAGGGGGGTGCCGTCGACGACGACCTGTGTGCCCATAGCGTTGGCGCTGTTGGAACCAATCTCGCGGATGTTGGCCTGTGAGAGGTTGTTGAGGTTGGGATTCTCGGTGAGATTGCCCGGTACGAGCTGGAGCAGGTCGCCCACGCTCTTAGGCTGGAGGTGACGTATGGCCTCCTGGCCGATGGTGGAGATGGAGCCCATCTGCGACTGCTTGGCCGTTACGGTGACTTCCTGCAGTCCGAGGCTGAGTTCCTTGAGCCTTACGTTGAGGCGCTCGCTGCCGGATGCGATGCGGATGGTGCCTGTGGCCGTCTCGTAGCCCACGAACGTCACGCGCCACTGGTATGTGCCGCGTGGGAGATTGGATACCGAGAAGGAGCCGTCGTTGCGCGTGATGGTTCCGATGGCGTTGTTCAGAACCACGCTTGCCAGCTCTATGGGCTGACCGCTTTCGCTTCGGACGGAGCCCTTCAGCGTGAACTGTTCATCCTGAGCATAGAGGCTTGCCGAATGCAGTGCAAAGAAGAGCGCTACTATGCAGGCGGTGATTTTAGTGGCTGTGCGCATATATATATATATAATATTGGTGTCGCTTGAACTGACAAAATGATACCTTTTAACTGAAAACCGCTACAAAGGTAAGGCCTTTTCCCCTGCCGTGCAATACCCAATGTTAGGTATTTTCGGTTTTACCTATATTTTTCTTGATTTATATATCGCTGCGCACAGCGGGATTCCTGCCGCCGGAATCGGCCGCGGCCGGCAGGGGGGGGGAGAGCCAGCGTCTCAGGGCAAAGAGGCAGTCTTGCAAAAGGACGAGATGGCTGGGAGGGGAGATGAGGGGGTTATGGGGATGAATCCGGCACGTTAGAGGGATGAATCATGAAGGCCACAGGGTGCGGGTATTAAAAGCCCTGCCGCATCATCACGATGCAGCAGGGCGGGGTGCCTATAGGTCTTTCTGCGTTTACTCGCTCGAGCATTGCTCGCTCCATACTTGGAGAACTTTTGCTTAATTGTTTTTAACTGCTTTATTTGAAATCAAGTAATTATCGGTTTTGCTTTCTGCGTTCTCTGCGCTCCTTGCGTTCGGCCCGCTTCTCGCGCTTCTCGGCGGGCTTCAGAGGGTGGCGGTTCAGGTGATAGACGGCATGGGCGAGGAGGTAGCGGGGCATGACGTTTGTCCAGATCTCGGTGCGGCCCTGACCGTTGACGGTGCGGGTGACACCCGAGAGCTGGCCGAGGATGTCGAAGCCGTCGAGCATCACGACGAGGCTGCCCTTGAAGAAGGGACGGGAGAGGCGGGCGTTCCAGACGAGGTCGTTGGTGTTCAGGGACTTGTCGGCATAGCCCGTGCGGGAGTAGAGGGTGAGGTCGGTGCTGAGCTGTAGCTTCCACGGCAGGTTCAGCAGGGTGTAGAGCGTGGTGGTGTAGTCGGCGACGCTGAAGTCCTCGAAGTCGGGACGTGCGCTGTGGAGCCAGCGCCACTGCGGGTTGCAATCCAACCTGATGTTGCCCAGGTCGCCCAGGTTATAGCTCAGGCGCAGTTTAGGCATCAGGTTTGTGGTATTGACGGTACTGCGCTCCAGCTGGGTCGTGCCTGTGAGATCTACGCTGTGGAGATACTGCACTGTAGGTCCGGCAGTCAGCTGCCACTTGCCGAACTGCCGGGTGTAAGCATATCCCAATAGGGTGTTCCAGTTGCCATCGACGCTGTAGGGGCGATAGGTGCGCACGCCCGTCAACAGGTAGGTGTGCATCTTATCATCGCTGGGACGTAGGTCGCTCTCCATTAGGCGGACGAACACATCCTGCACCACATTTGCCGCCGAAATCAGACAACAATTGCAATTATGGAAGACTTGGTGTTAACTATTCCCTTGCAGGATGCAGCTTTCGCCCTTTTCCTCCGTTCCACTCTATTGTATCTTTTGATTATTCCATCATGATTGAACAATCATTCCATCATGATGGAATAATCATTCGGTAATGATGGAATAATCCCCTTTTCATTATTTGTTTGATCCGAGGAATTGTATATTCAGGGCGAAGGCATTGCCTTTACCCCCAATCGGTCATGATAGAGAAAACGAGAAAACGACTATGCCTCCCCCAAGGCGATTTAACCACTTCGCCTACGCGATTTGGTCATCTCCCGTAGGCGAATATGCTACTTTGCCACGGAGTTTCCGTCTCTGTGTACAAACGATTGCTCTATATATCCAAAACTTTAACCCAGATTGGCCTTTAGAATTTTTACTTCGTTCTAATGACCGATTTGGTTTTGGGTGTTAAATGGTTCTCAACTTTCGCAGGTTGGAGCGGCTCCTGGGCTAAGTGGTTGCTTGCCTTTCTTCGAAGTGTCGAAACGACCAACGGTCGAGCGCAGGCCGCTCCAATGCTCGTGGTTCGCAAAAGAACCATGGGAATGTGGCTCCTCGGATGCCTTTTTAGGAAAAATAATCACGGAGGTTTAAGTCTTTTTCGCTATTTTTGCGTCATATAGATAAACGAGACTGCAAAATGAAATTGCTAAGTATTCATCATAGGACAAACGATGCGGAGCGGCAGATGGCGGCCGAACGACGCGGGATGCTGCAGTACGCCTGTTATCGGCTGGGAAATCTGGACGACGCAGAGGATGCTGTGCAGGACGTGTTTGTGAAGCTACATCAGCGGCTGAATGAGGGTGAGGCAGAGGTGCGTAACCTGCAGGCCTATCTCTATCGCACATTGGCCAATCTATGCATCAGCCGCCAGCGTGAGGCCGGGCGCATGACGACCGTTCCCCTTGAGAGCCAGCCCGGACTCATCGAACCCGAAGCGGAGGACTTCGAACAGGAATATAGCCGCATCAGCCGTCTGCTGGCAGAGATTCCCGACGAACAGGCCGAGGTCATCCGCCTGCGCTTCTATGGCGACAAGAGTTTCCAGGAGATTGCCGACATCATGGACATTCCGCTCACGACAGCCAAGTCCCGCTTCACCTACGGCATGGAAAAGATAAGACGAGGGATGCGCGCCCCTCACGCTGTTTAACCCTAACAAACGACGAACAACTATGGATTGTAAGGAATTCAAAACAATAGTGGCCGACCTCTTTGACAAGGATGTCAATTCACACGTCAAAGCTGAGTGCGAAGAGCATATCTGCCAGTGCGCCGAGTGCAAAGCATACTATGAGGAAATGATGATGACAGCAGAGCTTTTGCGCCCCAAACATTCACCCGTAACGGACAGGGAAAAGCCGGCCACCAACGGTTTCTTATACAAGGTTGCCGCCATATTCCTTGGCGTGGTACTTCTGTCAGGCATCGCATACGCTGCTGTCCGTGTCTTCACGCAGAATAAGGAGGCAGAGCCTACGACCTGTGAGCAGCAGGAGCCTGAGCAGAAGATGCTGGTGGCCTTCTTCCTTCCAGACGATGCAAGCGAATGGCATAAGAAACATCTTGGCGATGCCATCATGGTTTCCTGGAGTCGGGGGGCATGGATTCAGAACGGTGGCGACTCTTTCATCGAGGAGCATCCGTTCTGTAAGATGGGAACGATGTTCATGGTAAATAACTCCACAGTAAGGCTCAATGGAAGAGAACTCGACATCCATCATCTCCCAGACCTGCCAGCCAAGGCCATGAAGAAGATGGAGATACGCTACGAGAATGACAGCATTTTGGTCAATATCATCACCACGCCCGTGCAGGTTCCTGCCGACGTGAAGGGTAATATCAATCCCGAGCTGACCGTCCTTCTCACGGGGGCGCCTCCAAAGGAGAACCCCGTTAAATCTTCCATCTACGTGAAGAGCGGTATCCAAGAGAGCTTCGACTGGAAGAAATATCAATATACATCATGGGCTGCTTCACAGCCAGATAATATCCGCGACTATTTGGAGGAGGTGGCCATCCGCAAGGACCACCACGTCCGCATCAACGTCTGCCGGGGTGTACCGCAGAAGCACATCGACCGCATCCAGAAGCTGATGCAGGACTACGGGGTGACGAACTATGAGCTGGTGAGGCAGTAAGTGCTGTTTTTAACATCTTTTATGGGTAAAGAATCGCGTGCAAAAGCGTTATAGGAATGAGTGAACTTTAAAACCATTGAATTATATGAAACAGACAATGATGATGATGGTGCTCACCATGGCCGCTTGCTGCGGCGGTGCACGAGCACAGGAAACCAAGTCTTCCTCCACTGACGAGGCACTACTCTGGCCCATCAAGGGACAGCAAGCGGGCGACAACGTCCTGCTGCGCCCTCAGGACCTGCTTGACCACGAGTCGAATTTCTGCACACTGGTCATCGGCGCGCCAGAAGGTACAGAGGTCATCGCCCCTGCCGACGGCGAGGTGAGTGGTATCTTCCTCACCTATATGTCTGATCTCTACACCAGCCGCACGTATGGTTACGACGATGCCAAGAGTTTCGATGCCATGCGGCAGAAGCTGGAGACCGACTCCGACGTGCGAGACCCGAAGAAGTTTATCAACGGTTCGCTGACCTTGAAACTGGATGACGGGCGCGCCATTCACTTCGCAGGCCTGCGCGGCGACACCGAGTGGCGCTCGGGTCCGCGCGTGAAAGCGGGCACGCTACTGGGCACCGTCAGCTACGTCTTCCAGAAAGTCGGACAGCC
>JAFUFW010000079.1 GCA_017469685.1 Bacteroidaceae bacterium
CCAACGGCTACGGTGAGTTGCGTGGCGTGGTTCGTCAGCAATAGGTTGCCGCCGTCAGCAGCAAAAGCCTTCAATGCATTAATGGTCTCGGACGAAGAGAGCCCCCCGGGCAGGTTCTCCCAACCGCGCTCGATGCCTATGCGATCGCACATCACCCAGCACATGGGATTCTGCTCGATGTCAAGCTGGTCGATGGTAGCAGGAGTGACGACGATGCCCTTGCCAGCGCTGACGTAGGTGCGCGTGAACCATTCTACTGCATCCTTCTCATCATCACTCTGTTCGTAGTCATTAGCAACGAGCATGGCCACCTTCTGGTCGGCAGGCGTACCGACATAGCTGAGGCAGTTGGAAGTGAACTTCTCCAGCTGGTCCTGCTTCTCGTTGACACCACCGATGTTCCACTCATAGGCTGCGAGACCTACGGCGAGGATACGACCAGCAAACGTTGTAGTGGGGTCGAAATCGACAATACCAGCGCAGCAGTAGTCGACAACGTGGTTCCATGTGCCAAGGACGTGACTATTGGTCAGGTCTTCCCAAGCCTTGACGACATTGGGATTGGGTGCAAGACCGTATGCGTTGAGGTCCCACATGCAGTTGTGGTCGCCCTTCACGCCAGCACCTTCAAAGCAGTAGATGCTGCGCTCATAGAGACCGCTGGTGAAAGTCATACCGCGATAGATGTCGTGGCCGCTGTGGTCGTAGATCTGACCCTCAGCATTACCGATAACGGGTTGCGAGCCCCAGATATCATTGTTCTGACCGCCCTCGCCATTGCCATAGATGCCAGGAGCATAGGCCTCAGCAATACGGCCAACGGCTACGGTGAGTTGCGTGGCGTGATTGGTCAGGAAGAGGTTGCCACCGTCCTCACAGAAAGCCTTGAGGGCGTTGATTGTCTCGGCAGAAGCGAGACCTCCAGGCAGGTTCTGCCAACCGCGGTCGATGCCGACACGGTCGCACATTACCCAGCAAGCCGTCTGCTGTTCGTTGTCGAGCACGTCGATGGTAGCAGGGGTGACAAGCGTGCCCTTACCTTTGGCTACGTAGTTGGCTTGGAACCAAGCTACAGCGTCCTTCTCATCAGCGCTCTGCTCATAGTCATCAGGCACGAGCATGGCAATCATGCCGGCACTCTTCTGTGCCTCATAGGCAATATTGAAACGAACGGTTTGCCCCTCGCTGACGCGACCATCGGCATAACGTGCCTTGACGGTGTAGGCGACATCGACGTTCGTAGGAGCCTTCTTGATGAGATAGCTGTTAACGACCTCATCTATATTGGTGACATCGGTATTGTCCTTGATAATCTGCACACCCGACTGCCCAGCCATCGTGGGGTTGTCCCAGCGAAGGGTCACTTGGCGCGAGCCTTGCTGATTCTCGTAGACGAGGTTGCGTACGGCTTCGCTGTAGGTGGCTGCCTCGTACTCAAAATCTGAGCAGGAGCTAAGCAAAGCTCCACCCTCGAGCAAAGTCATCATTCCCAAAAGGAATATCCTAATATGCTTGTTCATTGCAGTATTCTTTTTTGAAGTTATACTTGAATCACCCCGCCCCCTCCCATCACTGACGGGAGGGGCTGGGGGTTGGTCTATTATTTGTAAAGTCCGTTGCTATTGTCAACCTCATCAATGTGGATGGGGAGGAAAATCTCGTTCTCTGTGATGCTTCGGCCATTATAGTATGGACGAATGGCTGCCTCTTCGCTCATGTAGGTATTGATGGTACGAAGAAGGTAGTCGGTGCCCCAGCGAACGAGGTCAAACCAACGGTTGCCCTCGAGGGCCAGTTCCAGACGGCGTTCGAAGCGAACAGCCATACGTGCGCGCTCCTTTGTCCAATAGAGGTTGCCGTCCCAGTCGGTGGGATAGAGCCCTACATAGTAGTCGGCCTTTCCGGGGTCGAGATCTACGGGCGAATAGCTGCCGTCGACACTGTTGGCAGCGCGTTGCCTAATCTGGTTCACCAGATCACGAGCCTCGACGAGACCCTCGTCCGTTGCGGCGTTGGTGCCTGAGGCGAGCTCAACGAGTGCCTCAGCCTTCAAGAGCAGGATGTCGGCATAGCGGATGAACATATAGTTGAGCGAGTTAGCGCCCCATGGCCATGCAGCCAAGGCATCCTCTGGAGCAGGCCAGGCTTTCTTGTTTGAAAACTCTCCGTAGACATCGTATGCGCGGCACCAGCCCTCGGTGTAAGTGTGCCCACGCCAGGGGAAACCGATGCGACCGACGGTGAAGTCGAGACGCGGGTCGAGGGTTCCGTCGTAGTCCTCTGTGACGTTGACCTTGTTGAAGGTGCCGTCCAAGAGCGGAAGGCCGTTAGCGGGGTCGGTGCGGAAGGCATTGACAAGGTTCTGCGAGCCGTAGAAGAAGTCGTCGCCTGTGCCATAGAGGTTGCCATCAGAGTAGGTGCAGTTGAGCAGGTTGCACCAGTTGATGTGAGCGTTGTCGTTAGCCGTGGAGCACTGCAAGGCAAAGATGCTCTCCGAACCGTTATTGAAGGCAGTCTTGGATATATCGCCAAAATTCTGGAATAGGCTGTACTGACCGCTCTTAATGACGGCGTCGGCATAATTCTTAACGTCCTCCCAAGAGCTGGTGAAGGCGCACACCTTAGCCATGATGGCCTGAGCTGTCGTGCGGGTGATGCGGCCGGCTGCGCTTTTCTGTGCAGGCAGCACGTCGATAGCCTCGCGAAGGTCGGTCTTGATGAACTCAAAGATCTGGTCGCGAGTGTACTCGGTGTTACTCTTAGTGTTGACATCATCACCCTCGGTAAAATAGGGGATGCGCTCGAAGATTCGGATGAGGTCGAAATAGTACCAGGCACGGAGCGTCTTCAGCTCGCCCATGAGCTGTTCGGCGGTCGAGAGGCCGCTCGTCTGCTGAAGCGCCAGCATGGCGTTGTGCACGCGACTGATAGCATAATAGTTGTTCTGCCATTTGTTCAGACAGCTGATGTTGTCGCTGTTGATTTCGCTGACTTCGAGCAGGTGGATATTTTCTTCCATACCCGTGCCGCCACCGCCTTTGTAGGCATCATCGGAGCGGACATCGAAGATCCAATTGGTAGAGGGGCCTGCGAAGGCCTCGTTGTTGCCGTAGAAGTGAGCCTCAAGGCCGGCATATGCTGAAGCCAGAAGACCTTCGACGGAACTCTCGTCAAGTTGCTCGGCGGTGAACTGCCCCTGCGGAACGGTGTCGAGAAGGTCGTTGCAGGAGCTTAGTGTTACCACAAAACAGCAACCAACGCAACCGAGAGAGAAAAGCTTATGTATTGTTTTCATAAGAGTTCAATTGATAATAATAATTATGAATTGTGAATTAGAATGAGAGATTCACGCCCACGGAGAAAGTTCTTGCACGGGGATAGGGACCATTGTCGATGCGTGCGCCGTAGGCTGCGAGAGGCACTTCGGGGTCGAGACCTTTGTATCCTGTAATTGTGAATACGTTGTCGACCTGAGCGTAGGCGTTGAGGCCGCTGATGCCTGCCTTTGCCATCCATGGCTGACCGTCGAAACGATAAGCCAGCTTCAGGTACTTACACTTCATGTACGATCCATCCTCCATAAAATAGGTGCTCATTCGAGTCTCATTATTGTCGTCTGTAGTCGTGAGAGCAGGAATCGAGGCGCCCGTGTTCTGGGGTGTCCAAGCGTTGAGGACATCGGCCCCACGATTGGTATAGAAGTTGCCATAGGTCATGAACTCCAGCTGCTTGCGCGTACCATTGTAGATGTCGAAACCGAACTCTCCAGAGAAGAAAGCAGAGAGCGTCCAGTTCTTGTACGAAGCTGAGAGATTCAAGCCAAGGCCAAAGTCGGGATTGGGATCGCCGATGATGCATCGGTCGTCCTCGTTGACGATGCCGTCGCCCGTAATGTCGCGATAGCGCAGACGGCCCTCTGCCTTACCCTCTTGCATAGCTGCGTTGCTGACCTGGTCGGCATTCTGGAAGATGCCGTCGCAAACATAGCCGTAGTAGACTCCCATCGGCTGACCTTCAATCAGACGCCAGTCGCCACCGATGACGGCCACCTCGTCGTTCAGCTTCACGAGTTTGTTTCGGTACATCGAGAAATTGAGGTTGCCTTCCCAGGAGAAGTCGCCGTACTTGGGCGAGTGGTAGCCTACGTTGGCCTCGAAGCCGTGGTTCTTCATAGTGCCGGTGTTCATGAACTTAGCAGCGTTCTCACCAGCTACAGAGAGCACGGGGGGCACGGTGATCATATCCTTGGTGTTCTTCCAGTAGTAGTCAAGGGTGAGGTTTACGGAACCGCCGAAGAGGTATGCATCAATACCGATATTGGTCTGCGTCGTGGTTTCCCACTTCAGGTTAGGGTTACCCGTCGTGAGCACCTTGATGCCGCTGACGGTATTCGTGCCTGTACCGTTGAGGTCGTAAGCGCCATTGCCGATGTCATATATATATGTAGAGAAGGCAGCATAGTTGTTGCTGATTGCGGAGTTACCGTTCTGTCCCCAGGCTGCACGGATCTTCACGTTCTCGACGTAGTCGTTCTGCGGCCAGAACTTCTCCTCGCTGATTCGCCAAGCGCCGGAGAAAGCGGGGAAAATGCCCGAATTGCTGTCCTTGCCCAGACGTGAGGTCGCATCGCGACGCAGGGTTGCGCTGAGCAGGTAGCGGTCGGCGAAGTTGTAGTCGATCTTGCCGAAGAGTGAGAAGAGCGCCCATTCCTGCTTGCCGCCGCCATTGCCTGCAATGACGGAGCCTGAGCCAATCTGCATATAATCAGCATCCTCGAAAGCATATCCCTTGCGCAATGCTGAGATATCCTCGAAGACATACTTTATGGCTTCAGAACCAACGAGTGCATTGAAGTGGTGGTTCTCGCCAATGTTGAAGAGGTAGTTGGCGGTATTGGTCCAGGTCCACGTGTCGCCTTGTCCGTATGCCCGGCTGACAGCGCGGTTGTTCGTGTCGTCGGTGGCGCGTACGTTGCGGGTCAGCGTCTTGTTGAGATACTGCAGGTGCTCAACGCCAACGTTGCTCTTAAGTGTCAGTCCTTTGACAGGCATAATCTCTAAAAAAGCGTTGCCGAAGATGCGCCATGAGGAATTAGAGTTGTCGCGGGCGTTGTAGAGCGTCTGCACGGGATTGTCGATGTCTGAGCCTAGCATTGCCACGGCATCAGCGAAGACGCCGGGAGCCGAATAGACGGGCATAGCGGGATGCTGACGCATGGCCGAATAGGGAATGCCACGATCGTCGCTGGTGGCTGCTCCGCGGTCGTCCCACTTAGCAATCATCAGGTTCTCACCTACGCGGATGTACTTGTTAAAGTTATAAGTGGAGTTGACGCGAGCAGAGATGCGCTTGTAGAACGTCTCGTCCATCAGACCGTCCTGATTGACATAATTGGCTGAGAAGAGGTACGAGCCCTTGTCGCTGGCGTTGCTGATGCTTGCCGAGAGGTTGTGTGTCCAAGCAGAACTATAGACTTGCTTCTGCCAGTCGGTGTTGGCCGTGGCGATGCCTGCCACGTTGTCCACGAGCTGAGGGGCAGCGCCTGTGCCATAGAGTCCTGCGGCAGCAATGGGCGAGATACCATCGTTGGCGGCAGCCTGCCAGTAGGCCTGTCCCCACTGGTCGGCGGAGAGCATGTTGAACGTGCGTGCCACAGTCTGCACAGCAGCATTGTAATTGACGTTGATTGCCATCTTGCCTTCCTTGCCTTTCTTGGTGGTGATGATGATGACGCCGTTAGCAGCGCGGCTACCGTAGATGCTGGCAGAAGATGCGTCCTTCAACACCTGAATGGATTCGATGTCGGCAGCGTTCAGCGAGTTGAGGTTCTCGTTGGTGGCTACACCATCGATAACGTAGAGTGGGTTTGTAGCGTTGACCGTACTCATACCGCGCACGCGGATGCTACTGCCGCCACCGCCAGGAGCTGCATCGGTGACAATGTCCACGCCAGCCAGTTTTCCCTGCATGGAGTTCAGCACGTTGGGATCGCTCTCGCTCATCGGGGCTTTCATGTCCATCACGGCTACAGCGCCGGTCAAGTCTGCCTTGCGCTGAACTTGATAGCCCACGACTACAAGTTCGTTCATGTCGGCGACATTCTCGCCCATGGTGACTGTCATGCCGTCCTTGGCAATGACCTCCTGGGTCTCAAAGCCCATGAATGAGAACACCAACGTGGCACCTTTGGAAACCTTCAGTGTGAACTGACCATCCATATCGGTCAGCGTGCCATTGCTCTCGTTGCCTTTTTCTTTCACCGTTGCACCGGGCAGTCCCTCTTTGAGGTCGTCGAGCACGGTGCCGTGGATGTCTACTTGCTGCGCCCACAGCGAGGTGCCAGCAAGAATGAGCGCGAGGCTCATCAACAATCGTCTTAGCTTTTGCATTGTTGTTAGGTTAATAAGTGAATGATTTGAAGTTTTGCTGGCACAAAGGTCAAAACTATTATTATAAAGGTATTAAAAGAATCGTTCATCCCCTTGAAGATTTGTTACGATGCAACAAATTTACAAAGGAATGAACGATTTTCAATCTTCCTCTTTTCCCGCTCTATCTAACTTTTTTCTCTTTCAATGACAGCCTCAACCCTTCCCCCGCACTTCGCCAGGCACTATTCCAAACTCGTCCTTAAAGCATTTGGTAAAATAAGCCGGAGCAGAGAAGCCTACGGCATAAGCCACTTCCGACACCGTCTTGTCGGTAGTAATCAAGAGCTGGTAGCCTCTGTTGAGGCGTGCCGAGCGCAGGAGCTCCACAGGGGAATTGCCTGTAATCATCTTCACCTTCCGATAAAGCTGCACACGGCTGAGATTCATGGCTGCCGCCAAATCCTCTACGCTCAGCTCGCTGTCCGTCATCCGGCGCTCAACAATCTCCCGGAAGCGGGAAATGAACAGAGAATGCTCAGCTTTATAGCTCGGCGCACAGCTCGCCTCCTCAGCTTCAGTCACAACCTCCACCGTATTCTCTGCCTTCTCTGTATCCTCTGGGCGAACATTCAGGTTCCATAAGTTGTTGAGAACACGCTCCCGGCGAATGTTCATCTGGCCACGATGATAAAGATAGAATAGGAGTAAAGCTATGAACAGCAGCACGACAAGGCCACAAGCGAGCGCCATCAACGTGCGCTGTGCAGAGAGCTGTTCCAGATAGCCACTCGCCATCTCTTGCAAGCGCTCCAAGCGCTGCGAACGTCGCACCACCTCCTCACCCTCCAGGTAGAGGACATTGGCGTTCTCTTTAGTGACGAGAGCCGAGGTGAGCATCGTCTCCTTCTCGTAAGGTCTGCCCTCGAGTATGTCGAGGGCCAACTGCAACAGGAGGTCGCCTCGTGTGGGGTATATATACGAGGCTGTCAGAAGAGAGTCACGCACTTGCAAGATGCCGCCATCAATGCCGGGCAGGCCATCAATACCGCAGAAGAGTGGCAGCGGCATGGCGGAGCGTTCTTTGCCTCCGGCTTCATCAAACGCACGGCGGGCCCCCATTGCCGTTCGGTCGTTATGCCCGAAGACTACATCAACGGATACTGACGGGTGACCTTTCAGGTACGCCTCCACTTCTTTGTAAGCCCGTTCCTCGGTCCAGTCGCCTTGCAGCGAAGCAACCACCTGTATCTGTGGATAGCGCTCTATGGCATTACGAAAGCCGCGATGGCGCTCGTCGGCAGGCGATGATCCTTTCAGTCCCATAATCTCCATCACCTTACCCTTGCCTCCGAGCCTCGAGGCAATATACTCTCCCATCTGCTGCCCCATGGCATAGTTGTCTGCACTAACGAAAGCGGTATATTTACGTGAATCAGTCTTGCGCTCAAAGACTATGACAGGTATGCCGCGATCGTACGCTCCATCTATGGCTGATGAGACGCTTTGCAGCTGATTAGGAGCCACAATAAGCAGGTCTATGCCACTATCAACAAGGCTGTCTATTTGAGCAATCTGAAGACCGCTGTCGTCGTGAGCCGTCGCAAAACTCAGTCTGACGCCCTCATGGAGGCTCGCCTCCATCTTCATCTCGGCGTTCTGCCAGTCACGCCAGATATCTTCGGAACATTGAGATACGCCGATGTAATACCGAGTTCTGCCACGATGACAACTGCTCAAGAGCAGCAGGACTGCGACAAGGGCCATAATCAAACCGCCTTGCCGACTTAGTGAAGCTATATTACCGGCTATGACGTTATACTTTTTTTTCATAAAGGTATGCGCGCGTATATTAAGGGCGTAAGACTGTATCTGCGGACTTAATCCCTGCGCAAAGATACGAAAAAAAGTGAATGACAAGCGAAAGAAAGTATAATAATTAGTTAAAATTACATAACAAATCGCTCTTTTTGGCCGCATGCCACTTCATATTAAACAATTCCCTTTACCTTTGTCACGTTAACACGACAGTAACGATAACTTTCTAACAATACCTACTCATCATTCATGAAAAGAATCCTATCACCTCTGCTGACTTTAGCAGTGTTTCTCCAATGGTGTCCGCTTGTTACGCTCGCGCAGAGGAAGGCCTCGAGAGCTCAGGGCGAGCCCGCAGCTGCAGCTGCTCAGGAGAAAACAATGGACGTCCAGAAGAAGGACGGAACCACGGTCCGGACACGTTTGGCCGAGCTCAAGCAAATCAGCTTTCTCGCTGCTGATGCCGGCGATCAAGGCTTGCTGATAAGGACTCTCGGCGGCGACGTGGCTACAGTCCTCTTCGAGGCAAACCCCGTAGTGACGGTAGCAGGCGGCAAGCTCAGTGTAAGGTCAGACAGCGCTGATGCCTTGGAACTTGAATTAACAGACATCGCCGAGATTCTGTTCGGCCAAGCGGACGCCACAGCCATCAGTCAACCCAAAAGCTTTGCCCTCGTAGTGCAATACGGCTGCGCCCTCCTTCGCAACATTCCTGATGGCATCACCCCGCGCGTCTACACTCTCGACGGACGCAGCATTCCCACTCCTGCCATTCGTGGACGTGAACTGCGCCTGAGCCGTAGCGCCCTTGGAAAGGGAGTCTTCATCGTGAAAGTCGGGACCTTCTCGACAAAGATAAAACTTTAAACACTGAACACAACCTCACATCCGCGTTCTGCCATCTGCAGTTATCCCGCAGAGCCTCAATGAACCGACAAACCTCATAACCTTATGAGAAAGATATTCCTCTTGTCTGCAGCCCTATTAGGTACCTTGCAGCTAACAGCACAGACAGGGTCAACCACTATGCTTACAACGCTCACCAACGGCGCCGACATCCGCACTGACGTGAGCGAAGTGCAGAGGATAACCTTTGCCGACACTCTCTACAATCTCAACAGCGACGGCCACCGCATCCTCGAAGCTGACGAACTTTGCTGGCCCGAAGACCGCCTCCTGCCACTCTTCCTCCCTCCTGCTACTACCCTCAGAGCCGTGGATATGGTATCCTCGTCGCTCACTGACGAGGAGCGCGTCATGTTGTGCACCTTCCAGGGAATCGTCAACCGCACATGCCCGCGCATACTCCTCTACAACCACAACGAGGAGCCCCGGACTACATGGCCAACGGCCCATAACCTCAGGGCTTCAACCGTCTCAGCCTCGCGAGCCTATGCTCTCGTCAAACTCTATGTGGACGAGTTCAACGGTCTTGTGCTGTATAGCAACGAACGGTCTGAACATTATTCCAACCTCGCTGCAACCATCGCCGGGCTCGAACGCCTGCTGCCCGTGACGGCTGACATAAGAGCAAAACTCGTGGCTGCAGGCATCGACCTGCCCGTAGTCGTGGACCTCACCACCCTAACGATGAACAATGCAGTGGGCGTCTACACCTATCTCTACGACAACTACTGGAGCCGCTGCAACCACCGACTACTCATCAGCCTACGCCCCACAATCCCATACGTACACGACATAGGCGCCGCCTGCGGCTCGGCCTGCGTATGGCTCGATCCCCGCAACGGCTCAGAGCGACTGCTGCTTGACAAGATGCTGCGCGACATGACTCCCGGACGAGACTTCGTACTTGGATGGTACCCAGAGGAACGTTCCGGAGTAGGAGAAGCAACCAGGTACGGACTCTCAACCGTGCCCGCCGACTTCTTCGAAAACACTACTGTATACTCCGCTGTCCCCGGTCCTGTGAAGATAGCGCCAGTGCCCAAACGTCCTAAGCTCGAGAACAAAGTCTACGCCACTGTATATATCAGCGACGGCGACAATATACAGTACTGCCAACACGCCATGGCAAAAATCTTCGAGCAAAGCGGACGAGGCAAGATTCCCCTCAACTGGACCATCAGCCCTGCACTCGCCGACATCTCACCGATGATGCTCAACTACTACTACCGCAAAGCCACCACCAACGACTGCTTCGTCAGCGGGCCGTCAGGCCTCGGCTATGCCATGCCCTACGACGCGCACAACGCACGCTACTATGCCAGCTCAACATCTGCTAACCTCATCGCCCCCTACACGCAAATGACACAGCGCTACCTGGAACGCTCCGGACTGCGCGTCGTCACCATCTGGGACAACGTCAGCGCCACACAGAGAAAGGTGTACGCAGACAACTGCCCCTACCTCTACGGGCTCACCATCAACGACTGGGAACGACAGACAGGCCGGCTAACCTACAGCATACAAGACGACCACCTCCCCATCGCACCCCTATATCCCTGCTACGCCAACGGCGTCGACGTCATCACTGACTTCTTCAACCGCGACATCAAGAACTTCACCGGCACCGAGCCCATGTTCGTCACTGGACAAGCTACAGTCTGGGATGCAGGTCCCGACAAACTCGTAGAATTGAAAGATAAGCTCAACGCCCTCTCGCCAGGCAACGTAAGCATTGTCCGGGCCGACCACTGGTTCAGCCTTTACAGCGAAGCCCACCACCTGCCTTTTAACCTCGCCATGCTCCAGGATGTAGAGATAACCTCTTCGCCTGCCTCAACCAAAGCAGGCCTGGCGGCCGACGGTTCTCCCTCAGAAGACTACATCTGGATTTCCAAAGCCGATGAGACAGACGCCTGGGTGCAGTTCGACTTCAAAGAGCCCTACACGCTCAGTCGCTACGTGGTGCGCCACGCCGAGGCTGCAGGCTTGGCCCCGCAGCTCAATAGTCGCGACTTCACTATTGAAACCAGCCTTGACGGGCAGACTTGGACCATCGCCGGCTCCCATGCCCTCAACACGGCACCAGTCACTGACGCCACCATCACCCCCGTCCAAGCCCGCTACCTCCGCGTCAACGTCACCAATGCCGGAGCCGACGGCATAGCACGCATCGCAGACATTGAAGTATACGGAGCCCATTAAAAACCCTTAAGGGTTATGGCGATAACCCTTAAGGGTTCCGACAAAAAAGCCCAAGGGTTTTTCGAATAACCCTTGGGCTTATTTTTTTATAAGCTTTTCTCTTCACAAAAATCCTTTTGGCCTATACTTCAAAAAAAACGGTTTTGCTGCTCCGCATTCAATACTTTTGCGTATCTTTGCCGCACGTTCAACAAACAAAACCATTCATCACCGACATGACCAAACGCGAACGCTATGAGGCGGCTATCGATTTCTTCTCTGAGACAATGCCCGTTGCCGAGACGGAATTACACTATGAGAACGCGTTTCAGCTGCTGGTAGCTGTGATGCTCAGCGCCCAGTGCACCGACAAGAGAGTGAACATAGTGACGCCCGCCCTCTTCGAGGCCTATCCGACAGCCGAAGCCATGGCTGCAGCCACAGATGAGGATGTGCTGGTCTTCGTCAAGAGCGTTTCCTATCCCAACTCCAAGGCTAAGCATCTCGTGCAGACCGCCCGCCAGCTCTGTGAGCGCTTTGGCGGCGAGGTGCCTCAGACGCTCGACGAACTTACGTCCCTGCCAGGCGTAGGGCGAAAGACGGCAAACGTAGTGATGAGCGTAGCCTTCGGGCAAGCACGCATGGCAGTCGACACGCACGTATTCCGCGTCAGCCACCGAATAGGGCTCGTGCCTCCAAAGGCCACCACCCCACTCGCCGTGGAGCTGGAGCTGGTGAAACACTTCCCCGAAGCACTGATCCCAAAAGCCCACCACTGGCTCATACTCCACGGGCGCTATACGTGCACGGCGATGAGACCTCGCTGCATGGAGTGCGGACTGGCTCGAGCGTGCGCGTACTATAATAAAAAGTCTTAATTGCTTGCTCACATCGGCGAAAAAGAGTACTTTTGCGGGCGCAATGAAGGGAAACATCATCAAAACTATAAATATTAACTTCAAACTCCAAAACAACATGACTATTCACGATTACACATTCGCTGGCAAGAAAGCCATCGTGCGCGTAGACTTCAATGTGCCCCTCGACGGCAACGGCAACATCACTGACGACACCCGCATCCGCGGTGCCCTGCCCACCCTGAAGAAAGTGCTCGAGGACGGTGGCGCCCTCATCATCATGAGCCACATGGGCAAGCCCAAAGGCAAGGTGAACCCTAAACTGAGCCTTCAGCAGATTGTTCCCGCCGTGAGCGCCGCCCTCGGCGTTCCCGTACAGTTTGCCCCCGACTGCGCTAAGGCTGCCGAGCAGGCCGCTGCCCTGAAGATGGGCGAGGTGCTGCTGCTCGAGAACCTCCGCTACTACCCCGAAGAGGAAGGCAAGCCCGTAGGAATCGACAAGGAAGATCCCGCCTACGACGCTGCTAAGAAGGCAATGAAGGAGAGCCAGAAGGAATTCGCCAAGACGCTGGCCAGCTATGCCGACTGCTACGTCATGGACGCCTTCGGCACGGCTCACCGTCGCCACGCCTCCACCGCCGTCATCGCCGACTACTTCGATGCCGACAACAAGATGCTCGGCCTGCTGATGGAGAAGGAAGTGAAGGCCGTCGACAACGTGCTCAACGACATCAAGCGCCCCTTCGTAGCCATCATGGGCGGCTCCAAGGTGAGCACCAAGATAGGCATCATCGAGAACCTCCTCGGAAAGGTGGACAAGCTCGTACTCTGCGGCGGCATGACCTACACATTCATGAAAGCACACGGAGGCGAAATAGGTAACTCCATCGTAGAGCTCGACAAACTCGACGTAGCACTCGGAGTGGAAGAGATGGCAAAGAAAAACGGCGTGGAACTCGTTCTGGCTGAGGACAGCGTCTGCTCAACAGGTTACGACTTCGCAACCTTCGCACAGAAGCCCGGCGCACAGATCAAGACATTCCCCTCAAACGCCATCGAAGAAGGATGGGACGGCCTCGACGTAGGTCCAATCAGCCAGGCCAAGTTCGCCAAGGCTATCGAAGGCGCAAAGACCATCCTCTGGAACGGCCCCGCTGGATGCTTCGAATGCGACGACTTCGACAAGGGCAGCCGTGCCGTTGGCGAGGCTGTTGCGAAGGCAACAGCTGAAGGAGCCTTCTCGCTCATTGGCGGTGGCGACAGTGTAGCTTGTGTCCACAAATTCGGCCTCGAAGACAAGGTCAGCTACATCTCCACCGGCGGCGGTGCCCTCCTTGAGGCCATCGAAGGCAAGGTGCTCCCTGGCGTAGCTGCCATCAAGGGCTAAGCTCCATCACACCATAGGTGTTTTCTGGAAACGAATTACCATGATTGACCATAATAACTTTTTACGCGAAATTATGGTTATTATGGTAATTCGTTTCCTTATTCAACAATTCATGTGAAAAGATCTCTATTCATATTAATGTCAGTGCTGGCAATCGTAGGGTGTCAGCATGAAGCAAGCATCAGCCCCAAGGAACAGGCGCGAAGGGATTCTGCGGCGCTGCATGTGGCGTTGATGCCCGTCCAAGATTGTCTGCCATTCTACCTCGCACAGCTCACCGGTATCTACGAGCGGCTCGGCCTCGACCTGCGCATTACCACATATATGGCACAGCTCGACACCGACACCGCCCTGGCCAACAGCCATGTGCATGTAGCGTACAGCGACCTTGCACGAGCTATCATGCTCCAGCAGGACAGCGTGGGCGTATACGCCATTGCGGCCTTCGAAGGCACACTAAGCCTCGTGACTATGCGCCGCGGACGCATTCGCCAGCTCAATCAGCTGAAAGAGAAAATGGTTGCCGTGGCGCGCCATAGCATCACCGACTACTGGAGCGACCGCCTTGCCGACAGCGCCGGCATAGCACGTGCGGAAATCTTCCGGCCACAGATTAATGACGTGCGCATACGGACCGATATGCTCTGCAACGGCACCATGGATGCAGCCTTCCTGCCGGAGCCATATGCCAGCGAAGCAATAAAACGCGGCAACAAGATAAACTTCACTACGCAAGGGATGCAGCCCCAACTCGTCGCATTGCTTGCCACTACGCAAGCTCTCTCTGACCCAAGCCGTTGCCACCAGATAGAGCTATTACTCAAAGGTTATGCTGAAGTTGTGGAGAATGCCACCGAGACAACCGCCATTGCCGACAGCCTGCCATCACTGCTGCGCCAGTTGTGTTTCACACCCGACTCGCTGGCAAAGCACGTAGCCCAACAACTACCTGCTTTCAAGCCTCTCTCCTCGCCTCAAGGCAGCGATGCCGAAGCTGCACTCGAGTGGCTCAGAAGACGTGGCAAAGTGAAGAAAAACTATACGATTGATTCGCTCTTTTCAGACCGATTATCAGTAAAATAAGCATCAAACAATCTCATTAACAATCTACTTTCAGCTATGTCCCGCTTTAAGAATCAACTGCTGGCAGCTGCTTGCGCTGTCGTCATACCATTCGCCACAAACCTTGCAGCCACTGCTGACGACGACATCGCCGTTTTCAGGTCATGGGCCATGACACCGCCAATGGGCTGGAACTCTTGGGACTGCTACTACTCCAGCGTCACCGAGAAAGAGGTGATGCAGAACGCGCAATACCTGGTCGACAACGACCTCGTGCGCTACGGTTGGGAATACGTCGTCGTGGACATACGCTGGTATTGCAACCACCCTTCGCTCGGAGGTGGCAACTACAATCAACGCGGCACGCAGGACTATGTCCTTGACGAGTACGGACGCTACCTTCCCTCCCCCACCCGTTTCCCTTCGTGCATGGTCGACGGGCAGAACATAGGCTTCCGTGCCCTCGCCGACCGGCTGCATGCCATGGGACTGAAATTCGGCATCCACATCATGCGTGGCGTGCCAAAGGCCGTCGTAGGCAGCAGCTACAAGCTCAAAGGCAGCGAGCAGACGCCGTGGACCCAGGTCTACAACGGCACCACTTCGCCCTGCACTTGGCTGAAGGACAACCTGCGCGTGCGCGATAATGAATATGGTCAGCTCTACTACAACAGCATCATGGACCTCTACGCCTCGTGGGGAGTTGATTTCATTAAAGTAGACGACCTCTCGCGGCCTTTCTACACTGACGATATCCACATGATCCGCAAGGCCATCGACCAGACAGAACGCCCCATGGTGCTTTCCCTCAGCCCAGGAAAGACGCAGTACACCTACGCCGACGAGTGCCTCGAGAACGCCAACATGTGGCGCATGATGGACGACCTGTGGGACAACTGGAGCAACGTGGACGCTGTCTTCGGTGAGGCTCACGCCTGGGAGACCGTCACCCGGCCAGGCAACTACGCTGACTGTGACATGCTACCCCTCGGACAGATTGCCATGACCATTGCCGACAACGGCTACACTGCAGCCGATGCGGGCCGATGGACGCGCCTGACTCAGGATGAGCAGCTGACCATGATGACCCTATGGGGCATCTGCCATTCGCCGCTCTTCTTCGGAGGCGAGATGACGCGCAACGACGACTTCACCCTCTCGCTTCTCAACAACGAGGAGTACCATCAGATGCATAAGTACGGTTATGACGCACACGAAGTGATGAACGACGAGGACCTCGGACATGTCGCATGGACATCACTTGACCCTGCAACAGGCAATCGCTACTTGGCTCTATTCCAACGCGACAACACACGTTGGATTGTAGGCTCCAAAGCCCTCTACCGCTCAGAGACCGTAGCCTATACCACCGATGGTCATGCCGTCGACGTCGACATCCCTTGGCCCGAAGGCCAGAAGACACTCGTACTGGTCGTTGACGACGGTGGTGACAACTACAACTATGACCACGGCGACTGGATCAACCCAATGCTCATCCTGAGTGACGGCACTGAAGTGCCACTCACAGGCTCATACAAGACACGCGACTACACCGCTTCTTATTTTAATCGCGTGCGCGAAAACCAGAATGTCGACAATGGTGGCAAGATGCGCGTCATGGGCACAACCTATGACCGCGGCTTTTCCACCGATGCCAACGCCGCCATCTTCTTCCAGATTCCCGATGAGATGGACGTCGTGCGCTTCCGGGCCATGGCTGCTGCCGACGACTCTGGTATCGGGCAGAACGGAGCCACAACCAGCATCCGCTTTATGGTCTTTGACCAAAACCCGCTAACAGCTGAACAGAACGATGCCGCCGCACGCTCTGGACTTATCTCACGCCATGGCAATAAGAAGGCCACGCTTACAGCAGACATCACAGGCGCCCGCCAACTTAAGATTGTCGTCAGCAACTATGGCGACGGCTTTGCCTACGATCGCGCCGACCTCGCAAACCCAGTCCTCGTTGATGCCGCAGGCGTAGAAACGCCACTAACCACGCTGACAGCTGCCAGCTACACATCGGAATGGGGCTCGCTACACATCAACCGCAACGTCGAGAACGGCCCCCTGCGCATCGACGGTCAGACATATACCTCCGGCCTCGGCATGAACGCCCAGTGCACACTCGTCTATGACCTGCCTGAAGGCCACACCTTCACAACCTTCCGCGCTCTTTGCGGCTACGACTCCAGCTGCGACACCGACAACACCTCGTCTACGGGCACCACGATGGAATTTTTGGTCTACGTCGTCTCTGACACCGAAACACCAGCCTACACTTTCGACCTAACCAGTCTTGGTTATAGCGCTGACGAGGCTGTTCCTGTCCACGACATCTGGGCACGACAGGATCTTGGCACTGCCACAGGCATCCTCACTACCACAGTACCCAGCCACGGCGTGCGCCTCTTCCGTTTGGGCAACAACAGCCCTGTAGAACCAGATGCCATCAAGGCCGTGGACACTCACGCAAATCACACGACACAGCCAAACGTCTATAACCTCCAAGGGCAGCTCATCAATGAACCTAACCGTGGTCTATACATCACTGGTGGACGCAAGATTCTGAAACCATAGGTCTCATGTTCCATTCGTATATACATACCTGCCCCGAACTAATATCATGCATTCAGCAAATAGGCTTCCTACCTTTGCTGGAAAGCGGCATACCCGGATATTCAGCTGAAAGCATGATGGCAGAAGAGTGCAGATATACGGTCTTCCCCGACGGCTCGTGGGAGTGGCCGCTGTGGGAGTGGAAAGGTTCTGTGCTTCGTGATGGGAACTGTGTGTATGGCAAATTCTTTGCAGGCAAGGCTGTGTTCATCAGCCGTGAATGGTGGCCCGACTTCTTCAATTGGCGACGTAGCCAACATCCTTTGCCAGCCGTAGGAAGCATCGAGGACATCATTCTCTCAACACTGCGCGAACACGGCAGCATGATAAACCGTGAGTTACGGGCTGCTTGCGACTTCACCGGGCCGAAGATGCGGTCGCGCTTCGATGCCTACGTCACGCGCCTCCAGATGGCATGCCGTATCGTCACCGAGGACTTCGTCTATCCCACCGACAAGCACGGACATGAATACGGCTTCGGATGGTCGTTGCTCACTACACCAGAACACCTCTTCGGCTCCGATGCCGGCAGCTGTGAGCGCACGCCTGAAGAGTCTTATCAGCGCATGAATGAACATTTGGCCCGCCTACTTCCTCACGCATCAGAAAAGCATATACAGAAATTATTGAAATGAGGGCACCTCAACGCCTATCCGACAATATAAAAAATCATCATGGCAAGGCACAACGAATTCGGGAGATGGGGAGAAGATCTGGCGGCAAAGTATCTGGAGGAGCAGGGGTTTGAGATTCTTGCTCGCAATTGGAGGCACGAGCACAAGGAGGTTGACATCATTGCACAAAAAGATGGAACCCTTTATTTTGTAGAGGTGAAAACGCGTCATGGTGAGGAATGGAAAGCCGAAGAAGCCATCGATGCCAAGAAACGCACACTTCTCTGGCGCGCTATGATGGCATGGAAACTGCAACATCCTTCGCCCATGCCCGTGCGCTATCCCGTCATTGCTGTCGTTATCCACGAACCTGGCACGCCGCCAAATATCCGCTGGCACGACAGCATGTGGGATTTGTAAGAGCAAAAATGCTCACCCTATAGCAACGACATTTGAAAGAAAGCAGACAACTTCACGCAACTATCAGAAGAAACCGCGGAAGAGGGAGAAGAAGCGTGCCGTGATGCGATGGCCGAGGTTGAATTGTCGACGATAGTCTGAGACTTGGAAACGGGTGCAGTGTTGCTTGTCCTGCTCGAAGATGTCCTGCAGCTGACGTGTCGTAGACTGGTCGAGAATGAAGCTGTTGACCTCGTAGTCGAATAAGAACGAACGTGCATCAAGGTTGGTGCTGCCCACTGTGCAGAAGCGACCGTCGATCATCATGACCTTTGAATGGTGGAAGCCCGTCTGATTGTAGTAGACCTCTGCGCCTCGCTTAGCCATCTTCTTCATCTCAAGCCCTACAACATCAGGCGTAATAGGCACATCACTCTTTGCCGACACCATTATCTCGATTCGCACACCTCGCCTGAGTGCACGGCGCATAGCACGGCGTACACTCTTGACGTTGACCGGATATGGGTTCACAATCTGAATATGCTCTTTGGCAGCATCAAGGGCTGTTACGTAGGCACAGCGCATGTGTTTGGGGGTGTAATGCGGGCGACGGTCAACAACGCCTATAACCTTGCGTCCCGCCGAGGGCGAATTGTCAGCGAGCAGCTGGAAGTCCTCTCGAGGTCGGACGGCAGGCACTATGTTATGAAACACCTCACCCACAGACGAAGCCCTGCCATTATCAACTGCTGCCGGGGCATAACGCTCGTTAAGCAGCACTTCGCCCGTCTGCTGCCACCACATCCGTGCGAAGATGCTCTCGTACCTGGCTACAACATCACCCGTCAGTTCCATGTGCACATCGCGCCATTCACCGTATTCCGGACTGCCATTGATATAATAGTCAGCAACATTCATGCCTCCAGCATAGCACACCGCACCGTCAATGACAACAATCTTCCGGTGGTCGCGATGGTAGGCATGGTTTATCCAAGGAAACTTGATAGGATCAAATTCCTCTATCATGACCCCCATTCGTCGTATCTCAGAGATGTAGCTCTTCGTAAGCGGCGAATCGTTACTACTGTTGCCGAAGCTATCGAACAGCGCTCGAACCTCAACGCCCTCCTTGACTTTCTCGCCGAGGAGTTGAAACAGAGCCCTCCCGATGCTGTCGTTGCGGAAATTGAAGTACTCAAGATGAACATAATATTTCGCCTGCCTGATTGCAGAAAACATTGCTTCGAACTTATCATGTCCGGTATGCATCAGCACAACACTATTGTTGTCAGTAAACTCTACGCCCAGTTTCTGCTCAAGAGCCACGCGCAAAGCCTCATCAGATTCCAATCCTTCTGCATAGGGCGGCAGAGATGAATGCCCTATCGTGCTGTCCTCAATCTCTATAGCAAGAAGGCTAACGGGGAGGATGAGAAACAGAACAATTACGAACAATTTACAGACAAGGAAATCAGGCATAGTGGTTGACTGCAATATGAAAGCGCAGAGACATTGTAAAAGCCTTGAAGCGCTACTTTGGGATTGCAAAAGTAAACGTTTTTGTCCGCTTTACCAAGTTAAATAGTAAAAAAGCTGTAAAAATGAGGAAGTTTCAGCCAAAATTATTACTTTTGCAGCGCAAGAGTATATGTAACACAATAATAAAAAGACTTGTTATATGGCTAAAGTTATTATCAACAGCTACGAGGATTTCGAGCAGCTGCTCGGCAAACAAATAGGAGCGTCTGACTATCTTAAGGTGGACCAGGATCGAATCAACCTGTTTGCCGACGCCACGCTTGACCACCAGTGGATTCACGTCGACGAAGAGCGCTGCCGCACTGAGAGCCCTTTCCATCAGACCATAGCCCATGGCTATCTGACACTCTCACTACTCCCCTATCTTTGGGAGCAGATGATACAGGTGAACAACCTCGAACGTTTAGTTAACTACGGCATGGACAAGATGAAGTTCGGGCAGCCCGTGCTGTCTGGGCAGAGCGTCCGCATGACTACGTTTATGGAGTCGTTAGCCAACCTGCGTGGGGCCATCCGCATGAGCATCCACTTTAATATCGAAATTAAGGAGACGGGCAAAACGGCACTCGAGGGGGTGGCTACTTTTATTTATTTCTTCAAAAAGTAAAAGCCTCGACTATGACCAGACAAGAACTTATGCGCCGAGCTATTGATTTGGCCGTTGAGAATGTAGCTAACGGCGGTGGACCCTTTGGAGCCGTGATTGCCAAGGACGGTGAAATCGTTGCCGAAGGCGTAAACCGCGTGACGCCAAATCATGACCCTACGGCTCACGCAGAGGTATCAGCCATACGCGCTGCCTGCGCCCGTCTTGAGACCTTTGATCTCACTGGATATGAGATATACACCTCATGCGAGCCCTGCCCTATGTGCCTCGGAGCCATCTATTGGGCTCATCTCGACCGTATCTACTATGGTGCCAACCAACATGATGCCGCCGCAATTGATTTCGACGATGCCTTCATCTACCGAGAACTGGCCATACCTGTAGATGAACGCGAGAAACAGATGATTAATCTCCTGCCGGAGGAAGCTCTCGCTGCTTTCAACGCTTGGCGAGAGAAAGAAGATAAAGTGGAATACTAACACACACTGACCCTTGACACGACAAAGACCGATGGCACAAAATAAATTCCATGGATTAGGTATAGCCGTCATAACACCATTCCGCACAGATGGCTCAATCGACGAGGAAGCTCTTGTACACCTCGTTGAGTACCAAATAAAAAACGGAGCCGACTTTCTATGTATTATGGGAACTACGGCTGAGACGCCAACACTGACTCCCGACGAGAAGCACTGGCTGAAGGACTTCTTCGTGGAACGCGTGGCGGGTCGCGTTCCTCTGCTCATGGGCTGCGGAGGTAACTGTACAGCAGCAGTGGTGGAAGAACTCCGAAGCACCGACTGGACAGGAATCGACGGGGTGCTCTCGGTATGCCCTATGTACAACAAACCATCGCAGGAAGGTCTTTACCAACACTTCAAGACCATCGCTCTGTCAGCTCCAGTGCCCGTTGTTCTATATAATGTTCCCGGGCGCACTGGCGTAAACATGACAGCAGCCACGACACTGCGCCTGGCCCGCGATTTCGATAACATCGTAGCCATCAAAGAAGCCAGTGGCAACATCACGCAGATGGACGACATCATCAAGCAGAAGCCTGATGGTTTCGACGTCATCTCAGGCGACGATGGCATTACATTCCCGCTCATAACCCTCGGCGCCGTGGGCGTTATTTCGGTCATCGGCAACGCCTTGCCGCGCGAGTTCTCGCGCATGGTACGTCTCGCCTTGAATGGCGACTACACTTCTGCTCTTCACATCCATCACAAGTTTGCCGAGCTCTTCAAGCTTCTATTCGTTGACGGCAATCCTGCCGGCGTAAAGGCCATGCTACACGCGATGGGTATGATTGAGAATCAGTTGCGCCTGCCATTAGTGCCTACCCGTCTGACCACTATGGAGCAAATCTCTGACATACTACGTCAGCTCGACATTAAGTACTGATTCCTCTGATTAGTTTACCTTTTATTACACAAGTACAATGATCATTCACACGACACAAAGAGCGTCGCACAGAGTAGCAGCCCTCTTAATTGCTATCTGTACGTTTGTCCTTCCCTCAGCAGGACAGATTATCGATGGTAAAGCCTATCGTATCGAGCCTCTTGCAGCCCCAGGCAAGACACTATTGACCCAGAACTCGTCGCTTGACGTTAACGTTGACGTTGTTCTGTGGCCAGTTACTGACGTAGCCTCAGAATGTTGGACTACCACAACGTCTTCTACTACCATTATCCGTAACGTCTATTCCAACATTACCTTGGCAGCAGCCACTTCCACAGCTGGTTCTAAGCTACGTCAATCACGCACTGGTGCCGGGCGTTGGACTATTGAAGCTGTCGATGCAGGTGCCGGAATCTACAAGTTGAAGACAGGAAACTTTTATCTCACGGCCACTTCTACCGAAACAGGAAGCGTTCCCGAACTGGCAGCAGCCTCCGACGACACCAATCAGCGGTGGCGCTTCGTAGAGGTGGAACCAAAGACTACCTTCACCAAAGCTATGCGCGAAGAGATGATGGACGCCTACATAAAGAAAGCCGTTGAGACAAAAGGTACAAACCGCAAGACATTCAACAATGGCGGATGGGGCGAGAGTGAACAGTTGGAAGTAGTGCTTGACGCCTATGAGACAACAGGACGTGATGACTACCTGCAGCTTGCTCAGCAAGTTTACTCCTGGTTCAATGCGAATGTGGGCTCATCGTGGAACAAACTTGTTTACACCGACAACTACCATTGGTTCGGACACGACTTCAATGACGACGTGATGTGGCAAATTATAGCAGTAGCTCGCCTCGGGCTGCTCACTGGAACAAAGAATTACATAAACGTTGCCAAACGCAATTTCGATATTATCTACGACCGCGCCTATATCCCATTTACGGGTCTACTACGCTGGGCCGAAAGCAGCGGCGACCGCTACGGCACCAACTCATGTATCAATGGACCAGCAGAAGTGGCAGCTTGCTATCTTGGCTTTGCAGGCTGTGGCGAGGAATATTTCGAGAAGGCGCGAGAGCTCTATACCGCACAACGCTACGTACTTGCAAATAATATGGCAACTGGCAAAGTTTGGGACAGCGTAGTTTGGGATCCGTCTACAGAGACTGTCAAGAGCAAGAATGAATGGGGCTCGACATACAACCAAGGCACAATGCTCGGTGCTGCCTGTATGCTCTATAAATATTACGGCGACGAACAATATCTTGCAGATGCTAAAAAAATTATGCAGTGGACAAAGAGCAACTTATGTGACGGCCACGGCATTGTGAATGTCTGCCAGGGAGGCGACAACCACGACCTCTACGGTTTCAAAGGTATCCTCGTACGCTATGTGCGCCGCTTTATCCGTGATTGCGCAGCAGCTGACTATCAGGCATGGGCTGAGAATAATGCCTTGCACGCTTATTGCAACCGCTCCGCCGAAGGCGTAACGCCCACAGCCTGGCTACAAAAAGGCACAGTCGGTAATACTACCGACGACTTCGGCATCTCTACAGCCGCCAGCGCAGCTGTCAACGTCAGTTTCCCTGATGACCCTACCCTGCCCTACGAAGAGAAAGCACAAGAGAAAGAGGTGGAACCAGAACCCATTGAGGTCAACGAGGCAAGTAATATGTCTTGGTCGGGCGTATACGTCGGCGGACACATCCGGCGCGAGCGCCCCTCTACTATCACCAAACTCCGTGAGTCTGGCTTCACATACATACTCCTCTTCAATGTCCACGTCAATCCCGACGGAACGCTCCTCACCGACGGCGAGACCATCTGCGAGAATGGCCAGTACGTTTTCGACCGTACGCAGCCTCATTATATCGACGACATTCTTGCGCTCAAGGACGACAACTCCGCCATCCACCGCATCGAGTTCGTTATTGGCGGCTGGGGCAACGATTCCTACAACAACATCAAGGCTATTCTCGAAGCCGCGCCTGGCAGCCTCACCAAGACAGCCCTCTACCGCAACTTCCGCGCCCTGAAGGAGGCGTTGCCTATTATTGACGGCGTCAACAATGACGACGAACAGTGCTACGACGTCGCCACAGCAGTCCGTTTCCACTCTATGATGTACGACCTTGGCTTTCGCACATCCATCGCTCCCTACACCAATAAGACCTTTTGGACTCAACTCGTTGACCAGTTAAATGCACAGAAGCCAGGAGCCTGCGACCGCGTACTCATCCAGTGCTACGATGGTGGTGCAGGAAACAACCCCGCCAACTGGCACTTCAGCGACATTCCTCTACTGGCAGGGCGGACAAACTATCAGACTGATATGGCCACCTCCATCGCACAGATGCAGGCTTGGCACAGTCAAGCCAACGTAGTAGGCGGTTTCGTGTGGGTATACAATGATGAGACTTGGAGCCTAAAAGATTGGGCTACTGGCATGAACCGAATCTTCGCCACTCCACCTACAGATGCCAATGGCAGGCTACTTCCTACAGCCGTGACCCTCCATGCTGATGCAGACTATGGCGGCTACTCAATAAGCCTTCCCGAGGGGAGCTATACAGCAGGCGAACTCTCTGCATACGGTTTCCCTGCAACCAGCTCCACTTATTTCTACCACACCATAAGTTCCGTAGAGCTCGTTGAGGGCTACAAGGTTTCTGTCTACCGTCAAGGCAACTTCGAGGGTGCCGCATACGAGGTCACAGAGTCTACGGCCCAACTGCCGGCATCTGTGCGCAGCCGCACCTGCTCTATCGTTGTAGAACCCAAGCCCGACGGCATCCTTGATACTCCAGAGAGTGTTTCACCTGATAATGCCTTTGACATCGCTGGCCACCACATAGCTAAGCCCACGCGCCCTGGTATCTACATTATAGGAGGAAAGAAAGTGGTTTTGCAATAATTATTGCTCTCCAGCATACTTTTATTTACCAAACACATAATCCCCGCGACCGGTCTTACACTGGTCGCGGGGATTTTATTTTTATTGCAGGCCATAATCGCTAATCCTTATTGCGTTGTAACTTAACCGTACGCTGGCGCCCTTGCCAATTCCAAGTGACGATGTATAGACCGCGGGGAAGATCTGCAAGGGAAGTGCCGTCGGCTGCGCGGAAGCGGCGGAGTAGGCGGCCGCTACTGTCGTAGACATTGGCGCTGAACGTCAGCAGCGAGATGTCGTCGGCGCCAAAGTGCAGACGAGAGCTCTGCGGGTCATAGGCCAAAGCGTAGTCAATATCGGCAACAGAGATACCGTCAGGCTCTGGGTCAGGTGTCAGCGCATTCCCAACTTCTTCAATACGCCAGAGGCGATTGTTTGAGCTTGCGTTACGCTCGTTGCTGGTATAGCTGAGCACAGGCGTGTCGTCTGCAGTTCCTCCTCCGCTGAGGTTTGCAGCATGTTCAGAGAAGCGGTTGATGAGGTTAAAAAGCCCATTGCCCTGAGCTACAATGTTCCATTGCTGCCTCACGTCGAGCGAATCGCCCTTAACGAGGTTAAACTGAGCCCCCACGAGGGTTGTAGCCGTTGGTGCGCCTTCGGTGGGGTCATTTAGCGCAAGATTTGAAAGTGCATTAACAATGTAGAGATAACCATTGGACAGAGGAAAGATGCGCCATTGCTGGCTCACAGCATCCTCGTCGCGCTGACGACAGACGAGTGTGTTGCCATCCGGATTCACGTCGAAATAAGTCGATGTCCCAGCATTGTTAATGCCGTAGTAAAGTAGCGAGTCAGCTGGGAAGTCGGGGATAATAGGCTGCGGTTCTGGGTCTGGTTCGGGATCGGGCTCGGTATTATCGTAGTTAAACTTTTCGGCAAGAAAATCTAAATGATTATGGATAAAGTCACGCAGGTCGCTTACGTATTCATCGTAAGTCGAATACAGCACGCGCTCTCGCAGGGCTTGTGTGTTGATGCCCCAGCGCTGGAAGTTGAGTTGCTGCGACGCATCAATGAGCGTCGTGAGGCTGTCAATACATTCATAGAGATAGTCTTCCATTCCACCGTCGATTATCTCGGCGAAGCGGCGTTCTACGAGTTGGGTAAACCACGGATCTTCCCACATTCGCAGAATCCACGAGCGAACGTTTCCGTAGCCCACCTCTGTCATCATCTGGTTTAAGGTGTTATTGCCCATGCCTCCACGATCGCGGTTATCGTTGTTGTAGGCAATATCGTAGTCCCAGAGGGGTCCCCAGAAGATGCGATTGTCCTGTTGTTCCTTATAGAAATAAGTACTGTAGAAGCCATCCACGTTAGCGCTCATCTCTGTGCAGAGATACCAGTTGGCGAGCGATGCTGAATCAACCATAGAACGGTACCCCTCGTCGGGGTCCTCGAAATTGTCGTCGTAGAGGCGATTCTCGAACGTGTTGATAAAACTGCGGGCATAGTCCACCTGGCTATAATCGAGTTCATCGGCATCAGGATAATGTATGCGTACAGGCACGTAGGCTCGTGCTGTGTGGAAGCCGTCGGGCGGGAGATATGCCTGAGCGTCGTTGTCCCAATAATCGTAAGTGTGGAAGTCTCCTGAACCGTCGGCTTCGAAGAGATACCCTCCGGTGATGTCCGATGTCTCGGTAAGAGGAAAGTCCTGCTCGGTGATGTTCACTCTATGGGCACGTACGTCTACCTGGTCTGAAATCTGATAGTTGCCCACGTATTGGTCGTTCAATGTAAGGTCAACGAACTTTGCAGCCGGGTTAAACTTCAAGCCCACGCGCTCCCCCATCAGACTTGTTACGGCGTTGCGGATGAGCGTCTTGTCGCCATGGTTGGCAAGCATGGTCCACTTCTTCGTCTTGGCGTACCCCTTTCCGAGGAATTTTTCTTTCTCCTTAAATTTCAGCTTGTAAGGTTTCTTTGCCAAGCCCCATGTGGAGTTGCCGCGTCCACGTATCTGCAGCGAATCATAGAAGGTTATGTTGTCCTCTTCATCAACATACCACATACGTGCCAGCACGTACTGTGCCTTGCTTGAGATGGCACGCCCGTTGAAGGTGTTGATATATACGTGTGGCAGGTTTGTCAGTCGCTCCACATCTTTTAAGCTCGGGTCAACGGGGTCCGGTGCATCGGCAATTTTCTCAATACGCCATGTGAACTGAGGCGTCAGGGAATAATCGGCATTGGGAAGGCCGTCGCCGGTCTTGTCCTCAACCACCGTCCAGAAACAGGTAGCCCCCCACGCCTCGGGATCACTCTGAGCGTTAGTGCAACGTACGGCGTAGACATCACCCTGCTTGTACCACACCTGCCCTTCATAGTCGTCGCGGGCGAGATCTGCGTTGGTGCGTATGTGCCACTCATGATACATATATTCTGTGCGGCCTCCGCCACAATCGGGGTTAGTGAAGAACTGGTCGAACTGCCATCCCGGCGAGCGGAAGAGGCCATCGCCCTCCACTCGGCGGAACTTAAAGCGCCCAGCAGCAGCCTGAGAATCTACAAGCCAACCGTCGTCACTAAGATAGTAGCGCGTACTGCCCTCAGAGATACCATTGTTTAGCGTGTACACCAGATAGGTGGCCTCAGCTTCTATGGCAGAGTTTGCAGCCTGATACTGCTCGTCAGTCACCTCCTGCGCCACTGTTTGAACAGCCAAACCCAGGAGCAATAGTACATTAATAATCTTTTTCACGTCAGTCTGCTTTTTTTAGACTTTTATATACCTAATCTTCAATAATCCTTAGGGAAGAGGATCTTACGATCGCGTGCGAGTGCTGCGGGAGCCCAGTCGTCGGGCAGAAAGCGCCAGTTGGATCGCGTGCGCGGCGCTATGGTGCCTTTCCGACGTATGGTCTGAATGAGATGATAGCGCAAATCGTGGTCAGTAGAAGCCACAATGCGCGAAGGCAGTTCCTGCAATGGTATGCCTGCGCCACGAGTGAGCAGTTCGCCGCCCCCGTTGCCGCGGTAGCTGTTTATGGCCACACGATATTCCTTGCCTTCGTCGAATGGCGTTCCGTCCTCCATTGAGAGTATGTTCACTTTCTGGCCGTCGGGCTTCGAAGCGTCGACAGTGTAGTTGATGCCGGCAGCTGAGTCAAAGTTGAAAGCCATATTCTTCAGGCCCAGACGTCGTCCGCCGTCGAGCACGCTGTCCATGAGCATGATATGATCGGCAGGCGAGGTCATTGTGTTGCACCAGAGGTCATAGCTCATCTCGAGGAAATCGTGTATCTCGCGACCGCTGAGGCGCATGGTGTAGAGCAGGTTCTCGTACTTGTAGAGAGCGAACATATCTGTGACGTGAGTCATGCCCTTCTCAATAGTGGCGTCGAAGGAGAGCGGAGCGGCAAATGAGATCTCGGCGCCGTCGCTAAGTTCGAGCTGAAGATCGTGGATCAGGTCCATGAATGCCGAAGGTCCGAAGAAGGCGTCGCGCTCGTGAACGGTGGAGGCGAACAGGCCTACTTCCTCATTCATGTATGCCTCCACCTTTTCCTTTGCCTCGGGGAACCATGCATCGGAGGCAAATGCATTGAAGCCCTCGCTTTCTGAGCCCTGCAGAGCTTCGTCCATATCCTTGGCGCTGAGAAGCTTGCCCTCAACTGTCTTTTCTACGATGCGCCCGCGCCGGTTCTTTTTCAGCTCTATGTCCACCTGACAAAGGCATGCGCCTGTACTTGTGGGTCCGATGGCAAGTATGCTGTCGCCCGAGGGCGTCAGTACGTACTCCATATTCCGGCGATGGTCGTGGCCGTAGAGAATGAGGTCGAAGCCCTCAACCTGCTGAGCCACCAGACGCGCCTCGTTCTCGCAGTAGTCGTCGGCATGGATACCGGCCGTCTCGTCAACGCCCGAATGGAAGAGGCCTACGATAAGGTCGGGCTTCTCGCGCTTCTTGATGACCGGCACCCATCGCTGGGCCGTAGTCAGCATGCCGTCGAAGCGCAGCCCTTCCCACAACATCTCAGGCACCCAGTTGGGAATTGCCGGAGTTATGAGACCGAGCACGGCAATCTTCACGCCCTGCCGCTCTATCACCTCATAGGGCTTGAGGTAAGGCTCTCCCGTCTGCTTATCGATAATATTGGCGCCCAAGACAGGGAAATCGCACTGGCTTATCCAGCGGTCGAACACGCTGCGCCCAGCTTCGACATCGTGGTTGCCGATTGTAGCCACGTCATATCCCACGCAATTCATTGTCTCTGCCACGATGTGCCTTGAAGCCGTGTCTACGAAGTTATAGAAGTAAGCTGCCGGATGACCTTGCAGGTCGTCGCCGCCGTCGGTCATCACTATGCTTTCCTCGCCCATCTGCTGGCGGCAGAGAGTGGCGTAAGCGCCGATGCGCGACAGCGAGTCGAGCACGTGTCCGTGGACATCGCTTGTGTGGAGAAATCGCAGATGTATTGTTTCCTCCGTTGAGGAAGTGCAAGCCGTAAGCGCTGAAGCTGTAATCATTACTGCAAAAAGAATTTTCTTCATTGTTGTTCTGTCTATTATATTTCCAATTTTCTCTTTCTTTGCTTGTTCTCTCTTAATTATTCTCATGCTCTCACCTCTTTTTCAATCTTTCCTCGAAGGCAGTGCGGTAGCTGTCGCCTATTGGCAGTTCGGTCTCGTCGTTGAGTGTAACGCGTCCTTTGGCGAAATGTGCGATGCGACTCAGGTTGATGATGAACGACCTGTGAATGCGCATGAAGCGGTCGTGAGGCAGCTGCTCGCCCAAGCGCTTCATTGAGAGCAGTGTGGTCAGAGGCCGTGGGTGAGAGTCGGCATACACGCGCAGATACTCGCCCATGGCCTGCACATAACGGATGTCGCGCAGCGCCACGGCATGTGTGCGATGGTCTGCTCTGACGTAGATGACATCGTCTCCTCGTGCGCCCTCGGCTGCCTGCTGGCTCCTGGCCTCGCTGAGCGCCAGCTGCTGTTGCTTACGCTCCACGAGGCGGTTCACGGCGCGCTGGAAATCGTTCATGCTAAAGGGCTTCAGCAGGTAGTCCACGGCCGCCACTTCAAAACCTTCGAGCGCATACTGCGAATAGGCTGTAGTGAACACTACGAGCGGCGCCTCGCCACCGCTCAACAAAGAGCGTACGAAGTCCAAGCCGCTGAGGTCGGGCATATTTATGTCGCAGAAGATGGCGTCGACAGACTCACGCCCTAACACACCGGCGGCCTCGACTGCACTCTGGCATTGGGCCACCAGCGTAAGCTCTGGCACTCGCTCGATGTAGGCCACCAGCTGTCTGAGAGCCAGCGGTTCGTCGTCTATGGCTACAACTTTCAGCATATCTCGTTTCCTGCTTTATCTTTGCCGGCCGCTTGCTCTACGGCAGGCTGAGGTTTGTTCTGAAGTGGTATATTAAGGTCCACGGTGAACACCGTCTCGCTGTCCTCGATATGCAGCACGTGGTTGTCGCGGAAGAGCAGGTTGAGCCTCTGGCGGGCATTGCTCAGCCCTACCCCGCCGGAGCTCTTGGCGAGCGGCTTGCTGTGGCTGTGCTTGCTGTTGCAGCAGTGAAGGCGGAGGCGCCCTTCTTCTGTGCGAATGCTGATGTGGACAAACGACGGTTCCACGTAGCTCACACCGTGCTTGAAGGCGTTCTCTACGAAGGTGGCCATCACCAGCGGAGGAATGCCTGCCGAGGGCTGTGTGAGTTCGACGTCGAAGCGCACGTCAACGTCGTCGGTAAAACGGATGCGCATCAGGCGGATATAATGCCCCAGGAAATCCACCTCACGCTGCACAGGCACAAACTGGTGGTCGCCCTCGTAGAGCACGTAGCGCAGCAGCCGCGAGAGCTCCACAATGGAGTCCTGCGCCTGCTCGGGGTCTATTGCTATGAGCGCATGTATGTTGTTGAGCGTATTCATCAGGAAGTGCGGGTTGATCTGATAGTTCAGAAACGCCAGCTGCTGCTGAATGCGCTCGTATTCCAACTGCTGCTGCAGTTCGTCGAGGTGCTTTGTCATAGCTCCTATAATATATAAATGTGCGCGGCAAAGATAACTATAATAATGAAAAATTAAAAAGGAAAAGAGAAAAAAGCTGAAAAGTATGAAATCTTTATTCTTTATCCTTATTCTCTGATCCCTAATCTTTGATCTTTTCTTATCTTTGCAGTTGACATTAAAAATAAGCTACACAGACAATGAACAACGAATGGTTTGAATGCAAGGTCCGTTTCGACAAGACAATGGAGACAGGACTTTTGAAGAAAGTTACAGAGACATATATGGTAGACGCGCTGAGCTTCACCGAAGCCGAGCGCCGCTTCATCGAAGAGATGACTCCTTACATCAGCGGAGAGTTCACCGTGACCGACATCAAGCGGGCCAGACTCGCAGAGGTCATAGAAGCTCCCGCAGCCGATGCTGACCGCTGGTTCAAGGCCAAGATAGCCTACATCACACTCGACGAGAAGAGCGGAGCAGAGAAGCGCACCAACCACCTCGTGCTCGTCCAGGCCACCGACTTCCGCGATGCGCTGAAGAACCTCGACCACGGCATGGAAGGCACCCTCGGCGACTGGGTCATCGTAAGCATCACCGAAACGCCTATAATGGACGTGTTCCGATACAAGAAAGTTGAACTTTCGGAGCAGTGAAAGCCATGAAAGCTTGTTTTCAAATTGCCGAGTCGTAACGAAAGTCAGCAAAGCTAAGATTTATGATTGCCGAAGAAATACGCCGCATCACCGAGGCCCTTCCCGAGGGCGTGCGCCTCGTGGCCGTCTCGAAATATCACCCTGCCAGCGCAATCCGCGAAGCCTATGCCGCAGGCCAGCGCCTCTTTGGCGAGAGCCATGCCCAGGAGTTGCAACGCAAGCACGCCGAGCTCGCCCAGCTCGAAGCCGAAGGCATGGAATGGCATTTCATTGGCCACCTGCAGACCAACAAGGTCAAGTACATAGCGCCCTACGTCAGCCTCATTCATTCGGCCGACTCTCCACGCCTGCTCGAGGAGATCAACAAGCAGGCCGTGAAAGCCGGGCGCACTATCCGCTGCCTCTTGCAACTACATGTGGCCGGGGAAGAGACAAAGTTCGGATTCACACCCGACGAGGCTCTCGCATATCTCGACAGCGGCGCCTGGCAACAGCTCACGGGCGTAGAACTCGCGGGCGTAATGGCCATGGCAACCAATACCGACGACAGCGCACGCATACGTGCCGACTTCAACCGCGCACGCCTTTTCTTCGAGCGCGCACGCAGCGACTTCTTCTCAGCCACCGACCGGCAGCCTTCCGCTTTCACGGAACTCTCAATGGGCATGACAGACGACTGGCACATAGCCGTAGACTGCGGCTCAACACTCATACGCATCGGAACCCAAATCTTCGGGCTGCGAGACTATGATTGACAACAGAGTTAAAAAGCCTCAAAAAAAACCTTAACCCTTTTGCCAATAACCCTTAAGGGTTTCCCGCCGAACCCTTAAGGGTTATTGGCGAAACCCTTGGGCGTGTTTTCTGAAGACTATAAGCCCGCGTGCCAAATACGTCCGTCTACCTCCCTGGAACAACTTTTGTTCAATCTCTCCATTTGCTTGGGCTATTCCTCACTAAGCAAAGCTTTTTTGCGCAAATTATTTGCAAGTGTGCAGAAAACAGCGTATCTTTGCACACGATTTGGGGTTTTGTGCAATCGCAAGCCCATTTTTAACAACGACAATTCAGACCTCAGACAATGAGTTACAATCCTAATTTTGAGTGCCCGAGCCTCAACCTGTTGATTCAGAAAAGCATTGAAGAACACTGGGACCTTGACGCCTTGACAGACTACGGCGCACAAACGTTCCGCTACAAAGACGTAGCACGCATCATCGAAAAACTGCACATAATCCTCGAGGCTTCAGGCGTAGAGCATGGCGACAAAGTGGCTATCTGCGGCCGCAACAGCGCACGCTGGGGCATAGCATTCCTGGCCACGCTGACCTACGGCGCCGTGGATGTGCCAATACTCCACGAGTTCCACCCCGAGCAAATTCATGACCTCGTCAACCACTCCGAGGCCAAGCTCCTCTTCGTGGGCGACCAGGTGTGGCCCAAAATCGATCCCGACAAGATGCCAGGCCTCGAAGGTGTGTTCTCAAACTCCAACGATGAGTATAAAATCCTCATCGCGCGCACGGAAAACGTAAAGTACGCGCGTGAGAACCTCAACCGACTCTTCGGTGAGAAATATCCGATGAACTTCCGTGCCAAGGATATTAACTACTACCACGACTCGCCTAACGAGCTGGCCGTACTAAACTACACCAGCGGCACAACATCCAATTCCAAGGGCGTCATGCTCCCCTATCGCGCACTCTGGAGCAACGTTGAATTTGCCAACGAGGTCTATAACGACCACGTCAGCTCAGGCGACAACGTGGTAAGCATCCTGCCCACAGCCCACATGTATGGCCTCGCCTTCGAGTTCCTCTATGAGATGACCAAAGGCGCCCACGTCACCTTCCTCGGCAAGACACCCTCACCGACCGTCATGCTCAAAGCCTTCGCCGACCTAAGGCCGAAGGTAATCATAGCAGTGCCACTGCTTATCGAGAAAGTAGTGCGAAAGGCAATCTTCCCTAAAATCAAGGCGCCCGCCATACGCCTCGCGCTCATGACGCCACTGCTGCGCGACCGCGTGAAAATGAACATACGCCGCAAGATGCAGAAAGCATTCGGCGACAACTTCTTCGAGATTATTGTCGGCGGAGCTGCCATGAACCAGGACATCGAAGTCTTCCTCAAAGGCATCGGCTTCAACTACACCATTGGCTACGGAGCCACCGAGTGTGCACCCATCATTTGCTACGCACCATGGAACAAGTTCCGCCAGGGCTCATGCGGTAAGGCAGCACCTCGCATGGAGGTCCGCATCGACAGTGCCGACCCGCAGCACGTGCCCGGAGAGATACTCGCACGAGGCATGAACGTCATGCTCGGCTACTACAAGAACGACGAAGCCACAGCCGCAACACTCGACAACGAGGGATGGTACCACACCGGAGACCTCGGCGTAATAGACGCCGAAGGCAACGTATTCATCAAAGGACGCTCAAAGAATATGCTCCTCGGCACCAACGGACAAAACATCTACCCCGAGGAAATCGAGGACAAGCTATCGTCGCTGCCATACGTCAGCGAGTGCGTCGTCATACAGAAAGGCGACAAACTCTACGGTCTCGTATATTCCGACCCGGATGAAGTGCAAAAGGGAGGGCTCAACCAAGAAGCACTCAACCACCAGATGGACGCCAACCTGCATGAACTCAACACCATCATTCCGACCTACGCACGCCTCACGGCCCTCAAGCTGATGCCTGAAGAGTTCGAGAAGACGCCAAAGAAGAGCATCAAGCGCTACAAATACATGAACCACGAAATATAAACTATGACAGTAGGAAGTACAAGTTTCAACGAATGTGTTCAGCAGAGCATGCAGAAACACTGGAACCTTGATGGTCTCTGCGACTACGGAGTGCAGACATTCCAGTACAAGGACGTAGCTCGAATCATTGAGAAGCTTCACATCATCCTCGAGGCTTCAGGCGTAGAGCATGGTGACAAGGTGGCCATATGCGGCCGCAACAGCGCACGCTGGGGCATAGCCTTCTTCGCCACGCTGACCTACGGCGCAGTGGCAGTGCCCATCCTTCACGAATTCCACCCCGAGCAGATCCACGACATCGTCAACCACTCCGAAGCCAAGCTCCTTTTCGTTGGCGAACAAATGTGGCCCAAGCTCAATGCCGACCGTATGCCTAATCTCGAAGGCATCTTCGGCAACAGCAACGACGAATACCGGCTCCTTGTCGGTCGCACTGAGAAAGTGCGCTACGCCCGCGAGAACCTCAACAGACTCTTCGGCGAGCGCTATCCAATGAACTTCCGCCCACACGACATCAACTACTACCACGACAGCCCCGACGAACTGGCCGTGCTCAACTACACCAGCGGCACAACCTCCAACTCCAAGGGCGTCATGATTCCCTACCGCGCCCTCTGGAGCAACTACGAATTTGCAGTCGGCGCGCTGGGCACAATGATGGATCCTGGCGACAAAGTGCTCTCAATGCTCCCCATGGCCCACACCTACGGCATGGCCTTCGAGTTCATCTTCGAGTTCCTCCACGGCGTCACCGTCTGTTTCCTCTCCAAGACGCCATCACCCGCCGTGCTCCTCAGCGCCTTTGCCGACATAAAGCCAAAGCTCATCGTGGCCGTGCCCCTCATCATAGAGAAAATCGTACGCAAGGCCGTGCTGCCCAAGCTGCAGACACCCGTCGTGAAGCTCGCCCTCCACACCCCCTTCCTCCGCGATCGCGTCCTCACCGAAGTGCGACACAAGCTGCAGGAAGCCTTCGGAGGTAAATTCGTTGAGATCATCGTGGGCGGAGCAGCCTTCAACCAAGAAATCGAAGCCGTGCTCCACGACATAGGTTTCAACTATACTGTCGGTTACGGCACAACCGAATGTGCCCCGATTATCGGCTACTCCCACTGGGAGACCTTCGTGCCCGGATCCTGCGGACGGCCAGTCGTACGCATGGAAGTGCGCATCGACAGCCCCGACCCGCAGAACACCCCTGGCGAGATACTCGTCCGCGGAATGAACGTCATGCTTGGCTACTACAAGAACGCCGAAGCCACAGTCGCTGTCCTCGACAACGACGGCTGGTACCACACCGGCGACCTCGGCGTGATGGACGACCAGCAGAACATCTTCATCAAAGGCCGCATCAAGAACATGCTCCTCGGTGCCAGCGGGCAGAACATCTACCCTGAGGAAATCGAGGACAAGCTCTCCTCACTGCCCTTCGTCAGCGAGTGCCTCGTTATCCAGAAAGACGAACACCTCTACGGCCTCGTCTACTCCGACCCCGAGGACGTGCGCGCAGCAGGACTCTCTGAGACCATGCTCGAAGCCCAGATGGAAGAAAACCGCCAGGAGCTCAACCGTCTCGTGCCGGCCTACTCACGCCTCTTCGCCATACGCCTCGTACCCGAAGAATTCGAGAAAACACCCAAGCGCAGCATCAAACGCTACAAATATATGGACTACGAAGTCTAACCCTTTGACGTCTGCATATAGCCAAGGCAGCCACATCGGTCGTCAGGCCGCGCGACTGCCATTTATTCAATCTTTAATCATTTATAACTATGGGTTTTATCTTATGGATTCTCTATGGCTTGGCAGCAGGCGCATGCGCCTCCTGGCTGCTCGGTTCAAGCCACGAATGGTACTGGAACATCATCATCGGTATCGTCGGTAGTGTCGTTGGCGGCTTCGTCGCAGGTCTGTGCGGCATCAAGAGCGACAACTGGTTAGGCTCCTTCATCATCGCAGTGATCGGTGCCGTTATCTGCCTCCTGCTCTTCAATTACCTGACATAAGCCATCCCCAAACATAATGCCCCCTCCCCTTAGGAACAACCCTAAGGAGAGGGGGCATTTGCTATACATCCGCCATTTTTTCCACCTTTCCCATGAAAATAATCCCTTATCCTTAATCCTTAATCTCAATATTTTACTACCTTTGCAGCGACTTCGATAGCCCATTACGTGTTTGAGGGGCACAATCTTATAGGAAAAGGACGTTTACAGAACGTTATCTTCTACTTGCTAATCTCGCAAATTTGCTTTCCACTGAAGATATCGCAACCGAAGCGTCCATGTTGGGTGTATTGTATCCTGTTTGCCATTCGGCGAACATTATCTACAATACTTCATGACGTGGGCTATCGAGTTGCTTATCCTGTGGAAAGGCAATGCGAGAGCCAGCAAGTGGGATAAGCGAGTAGAGCACCCACGTCTAACCTTACCCAATTTTGTAAACATCTGTATATCAGATTGGTTTTGTTTCAAAATTGGTGTAATGATACCACAATGTTCCCAGTCGACAAACAACACTTTAGAACCTTAGATTTAGTTGAATTAAGGTCTGTTTGCCAAGGAAAATACTAATCATTCTGCTGAAGACTTTTTAACACTTTGCAAAGTCGATTTTGCAATCATAGATTGCTCAAAGCTTCTCTGCCCTTATTCGTCAAATAGTATGACTGCATTGGATGGTTGGGAGTCTCGGGGTATAGCATGGCTATATAGCCAGCTTCTATGTTGGGGGTAATATAAGTAGAAACAAATCCTTTCCTGTCCTTACGCTGTAGCGCTTCCATGAGAACTTTCAAATTGGCACCATTTTCTCCGATTGCAGTTAATAGTGTTTTCAACCGTTTAAACTTAGCATCCTCTCGCTTTGAGGTTGTGGGGGTTGTGGGGGTTGAGGGGCTTTTAACTTGTGGGGTTGTGGGGGTTGTGGGGGTTGTATGGTTGTATGGTTGTGTGGTGTTCCTTTTGAATGTTACCCAAACGAAAGATGCGTTCTGGTTGTATTCTGGTTCGGGAAGGTTTGCCTCTCGACAGGCATCCATGATACGACCGACACCGCTGCCCCAGTTCTCCAAGAAAGTTGTTTTGAAGAGCACGTCAGCAATGGTTGGATTCTGTGGGAAGGAATGATGCGACTGCTTGATGGTCTCTGTGGTCAACTCCTCTGGGAGATGACCAGAATT
The DNA here is from genome assembly GCA_017469685.1 of Bacteroidaceae bacterium. Lineage (GTDB taxonomy): Bacteria > Bacteroidota > Bacteroidia > Bacteroidales > Bacteroidaceae > Physcousia. The sequence goes on from JAFUFW010000079.1 coordinate 37,304, forward strand.
CTCAATCTCAATGCGGTCATCATAGATGGCGATGCCCACAGAACTGCTTGTATTGTGGAAAAACCGATGGCAAAGCGCATTCGTCAAGGCTTCTCGTAGGGCTTCAGCAGGAACTTCCAGTTTCTCCTCTCTCGTAAAGCCGACAATCTTGCCACTGATGGAAAGATGCTTGAAGAAGAAAGCCATACCAGCATCCAAGAGCGTAAAGAAGTTGCCATAAGCACGTTGGTTGTCGAAGAACTCATTCTTATTGGTGCCACGGAATCGTGCCATGCGAAGCAGGAACTGAGGGAATTGGCTGGTGTCACGCAAGAACAGAGCTGCAGCTGCGTTTTTCAGTTTGCCGTCGGAAGTCGTAAGCTTCAATTTCTCAACAAGGTTTTCAGTTGTTTCCATCAAAGAAGATGCTGGCATACGTCCGCGCTCAACACCTAAACGAACGCCGCCACGAATACGTTGTTCCTCCAAGTCTGCAATGGTAATGTCTTCACATACTTGGTCTTCCCATTTATGGCGGTTGCCTTTACTCCGCATCAGTCTATCCCAATATACGTCACGGGGCATGACAATAGTAGTGCTTTCCAAGCGAATATATGGTCTGCTGTCAAAGGTATATGGTTCTTCCCAGTAACCTGCAGCATCCACATAGATGGCTATGACTTGGTAACCGGGGCGACCTGGCACATCGATGTATTCTATTGGTAGGTCTATCAGCGGCTCTAGCTTTGCAATCTCTCTGGCAATTTCCTGTCGAGTGTTATCGTTTACTTCTTGTCCGAGAATCTTCAAGGACGTTGGGGCAATGCCGATGAACAGCCAGCCGCCAGCGGTATTAAGGAAAGCACAAACTGAACGCATACCATCCTTCAACTCGCCCGTTGACTTCTTCAGTTCCAACGTGCGAGTCTCGTCATCTTGAATCAATGCCTATATGTCCTCTATCGTCATATTGGTCATTCGCTTAAAAAGTCGGCGCAAAGATACAATAATTCTTTGAAAATTGGTTTGTTTACCCTACATAGCACGTGAATTTAATCAAAAATTGCAAATTTTTCACAGAAGACACATCAAATATTCTTAGAATTGAAGAATTTTGAGTATCTTTGCAACGCATAATGGCGGTATGCCATCTTTGCAAAACATATTGCTCACATCCTGCCAAATTACCACACCGAAAGGATAAAAAAAGAGCAAACACCAATCATCGTGAAGTCGCGCCGTAGGCGCAGACTTCCCTATAGATGATTGGAGGCTGTGGTAAGCCTGGCAGGATTATGGTGGCGGTCTGCGCTTTTTTAGTACGAACGCAGGAAATGCCCCAAAGCACTGGTGCATATCACAAAAAGAAAGAAATATATGAAAAGATTTTTTGTTACTGCGGCCTTGGCCCAATTAGTTGCGATTCTGTCCTACTCGCAAAGTGTGAAACTTGACACAATCTATTACGACAAAGATTGGAAAGGTGTATCAAATGCTGCGTTTGCTTCGTTCTACCGTATTTATGATGCCAATGACAAATCAGAGCTGAAAAAACATTTCCACGATTATTATATCACAGGTGAATTGCAGTCAGAAGGTGGTTACATCAGCATTGATAAATATGACGATTCTAAATCTGTGTTTGATGGAGAGTGGACAAATTACTTTAAATCTGGAAAGGTAGAACAGAAAGGCTATCGAAGCAGAGGCATCGAAGAGGGTGAATACACTGCTTATTATGAAAATGGTCTAGTAAAAATGCATGCTATGATGAAAAACGGCAAAGCGAATGGTATATTGACCCAATTTAACGAAGAAGGTGATATGTGTTCTCAAATTGAGATGCTTAATGGAGAACCTAGATATGACTATTATATCCTATCTAATAAGGATGGATATAGTAGCAAACTACGTATTAGCGACAACACTCCAATTTATGAGTCTCCTAGTCTCAATGAAAAGAAAGTGGATTATCGTGATGGAGCAGCATGGCCATACTACACTAAAAACGGTATTATGGTTGCAATGACAAATACCCAAGTCAAAGACTATGGCAAATGGTTTCAGATTTCACTAATCATTGCTAACAACTCGATAGCCCCTATAGAATTTGATCCTGATCTTATTACGTCATCGTTGCAAAAGACAAACGGATATACAATTGCATTGGAAGTGTGGTCTTCTGATAGGTATATGAGAAAAGTGCGCAGGACTCAAAACTGGAATATGGCTTTGGCTGGTATTGGTGAAGGACTTGCTGCAGCTAGTGCTGGCTATTCAACATCAACGACTCAGACTAATTCCACATACAACGGATATTCTAACTCATACGGTAATGCCTATGCTTATGGCTCTGGAGGATATGCCTATGGAAGCTATAATGGTTACGGCTCTTATCACGGCAATTCATCGACAACTTCAAGAACAACGACTTACGATGGTGCTGCAGCTTATCAAGCACAAGTTATTGCCAGCAACAGAATGGCAAACTATGAAAATTCTTTACTCAATGAACGGGCCATTAAGCAGGAAGGCTATTTGAGAAAGACGACAATATATCCAGGAGATGCTATTTCTGGCTATGTAAATATCAAACGTACAAGCGGTTCATCCATGACTGTCATCGTTGATATAAACGGAGCCAAATATGAGTTCCCATGGAATATATTGAAGTAAAAGTATATTAATGTATAACTAATGAGCCATCGAAGAATCCGCAAGATAAAAAACAGAAAGCACCAAATTCTGTCGTCCCAAAAAGGCAACAGAAGAAAACATCGTTTCAGAAGCCACAGACAGAAAAGGATACAGAACAAACGTCAACCGATAAAGCGAGGAAGAGTTGTCCGCATCAAAGACACGAAACTCGGTAATGAGTTTTTTTCTCAAATGCTATTAGAGTACTCTTCTTTATTCCCTGAAAGAAGACTGAACCTCAATGAGGAAATCAGAAAATTCCCAAGGGAACAACTGGTGAAGATTGTCCTTGTGTTAGGACGCAACTATGGTACATACAAAATTTCCGACCTTAAAGATAAACCATTTTTCTCATACTCTACAGATTCGTATCGGGACATAATGGAGAGAATCGCCACATACATTGTTCAGAGCGGCTATTCTCCAGACAAAGTGTCGTATGCGTGTGAACGGACCCTATTGGAATTTTTGAAGTTGATATTCAGTGTGGCACCAGAAGATAGTCATACAACGTATGAGGATTGGGACGCAGAAGTTAAAATTTTCCACATACTTTTGGCTCTCAATGAACAAAAAGTAACTCCATACAAGGGCAGTAAATCAGAGCCGAACAATCTTGCGCAGATGATGTATGTAAGCATGTATGCCACTAATGAATTTTCCAACTTTAATTGGAAATTGGTTCTTGCAGAGCAAATGTTTTATGCTCGTACTTTTTTTGAGTTCATAACGTCGAGAAGTGTTTACTCTACCTTCTACCAGCGTTTTCTATCCCAGTTTGGAATATGTAATTGGATTGAATACTTTCGAACGGTTGCACTATTGTCTGCCCAAGTGGGGCAAAATGGAGTTGGTGTCTTTAGTTTGGAGAATAATGATCCTGAAAAATTGGTGAACAAAGAAGTTCTTTCACAAATTGCTGTTGACGAATCAGAAACTATATCCGTATCAGATGATGACAATGATGAAAATCGGGATTTCGTAGTATTTAGGTCACGTCCAATCATACACATGCAAGATGGCAACTATATGATGTATAACGCACATCTTGTTATTGAAAGATTGTACAATAGTATCTATTTCGACCTGTTGCCATATCAAAAGGGACTCACGTATAACGGGAAAACGTATTCTCAATTCTATAAGGAGGTTTTTGTTGAGAAGTATTTACTCGACAACACATTACTTTCATGTATTGATGAGAATCGTTTGAATGTATGCTTCCCTAATGTATCAGATATTCAATGCGCTGACTTTGTCGACAAACAAGAAGAAAAAGATCAGCCAGATTTCTATATTCGAGAAGGATGCGCATCATTCATCTTCGAGTGCAAGGCTATCAAATTGAATGGCGACCTCAAAGGGCAAGCTGATGTTGATAATATTATGGAGGAGCTGAAAAACAAATTGGTAGAAAAACGATGGAACTTAAAAAATGGGAATAAACAATACTTGACATCGCCAAAAGATGAAGGTGTTGGCCAGTTGGTTGCACATATCGACAGGCTTGAAAATGGAACGTTTAAGTGGGATTCTCAAATTCCAAGTAAAATACTGTATTACCCAATACTTGTGTTAGAAAGTCGTGAGATAATACAACCATCCCTCTCTGCCATTATTAACGAATGGTATTATGCCTTATTAAGATCCAAGCCGTTGATAAGTTTGAATAAGTGCCAACCACTTATTGTAATGACAATTAAGACGCTTTTCCTTTATAGCGATCTTTTCAAGAAGAATGGTTTTAGATATTATCTCGACAAGTTTATTTCTGACTGTAAGAGAATGAAGAATGGGCAGCTCTCGATGAGCGCATTTGAGAACTTTGATGGTTGGATGCAATGCAACTATAAAAGTAACAAGCAATCATATTATGAGGAGACGATAAAAATGCTTCAGTAAAGCATCTAATGACTTATCTCTTCCTTTTTACAATGCTACCGCATACCATCTTCGATGCTTGCAACAGGCATCTTCTGCGGTAGGAGTCTCCCTCTTCGTTAGGGTTGCGTCCGTCCCATCTCAAATCGGAAGAGGAACCTCCGCCTCCACCGCCAGAAGTAGGAATTGGTCTGCCGCCAATAAGGGCATCGGTAATAGCCAGTACCCGGGCTCGCAAGGATGGTATGCACAACTGGTCAAGCAACAGGCGATATACCGAATCCTTTTGATGGCTGCTGTCGGACAAAGACTCATAGTCTCTGTGTAACCGATTCAACTCATTGTAGTCTGCCAACACGTTCTTCTGAGCCGCCTGTACTTGGCGTTTGGCATCCTCCATATAAAGGGACTCTATTTTTCTGACAATTGACGTGAAGTGTTTGGCAATCTGGTCATTTTGCTTGTCAAGCCACTTGTCAACACCGAACAGAGGCGGTTTCTCTGTAATCCTCGGCGGGTCAAACTCTACCTTGTGGTTGCGGAACGGCTGGATGACGCTGCTGACGGCATCCACCTCATTGGTCAGTTTTTTCAACTCGCTTTCCTTTCTTCCGAGGGCAGCGGTTTTGTCATAGACCTTGTTCTGAAGTTCCGTAATCTGCCACTTCAAACCATTCTTCACCTCCTCGTATTCCTGTAGGTTTATCTTGCCATTGTTCAGTTTAATGTCGAGACTCATCAGTTGCTCCTGCCGTTCCACTATCTGCTTCTCCAATTTCTCCAGCATGGTCTTTAGTCCCTTGATGGCTTTCTCAGACTGGCGTATATCCTTGTTGAGCTTACGGATATAGTCGCGCTTGCCAAGATGTTGCACTTGCCGTCCGTCTATGCTGTCCCCACGGTCAAGGCCGTACTTGCTGCCCACTTCCTCATAGAGTGACGTGTGCATATCCTTCAGGATTCGCCCGTACTCATACTTGTTCTTTCCGAACTTAGCCGACCACATGACACATTCCCTTCCGCTCTTCCTGTTGCCGACGGGGACTATCAGTGCGTGGATGTGCGGTGACGACTCGTCCAAGTGGACCTGAAAGCCAATAATGTTCTCCCGTCCATAGCGACGTACACACCAGTCATAGACATCCATCGCCCATCGCTCTATCTCTGGACAGCGGTGCAAGTGGCTGTTGTCTGCATCTTTATCTGTACAAACCGTTTGGTTGCCGAATGCCATCTGGAGTGTATGGTCATGGTTGCCCCCGAAGATAAACTTGGCACACATGTTCGGCTGATTCTTGCTGCCCTTCTTGAAACTGTGCCATCCCAATTGGTTCAGCCTCTCTGCCAGTCTAACATCCAAGGATTTCTCCTGATAACCGAGTGGATGCATCTTTCCATCGGGGCCAATCTCAAAGTTGAGATGCTGCCGTGTGATGTCGTAATGATTGGTCGGGTCTTGGTTCTTCTGATCAAACCGTTCCCTGTCCCAACGACGTTCGTTCTCGTTTGCTTCAGCCGTGCAGAAGGACTTCGCTGCCTCCATGTGCATGGCCTGTTTGATATCTGTTCTCATAATACTTTCGATGTTTTTATCAGGGTTAAACATTGAGCTTGCTCGTAACGGTCGGAGCTGGTGCTTGCCAGATTCCCGACGGGACTTTGTTGCTGACAGGCAAAAAGTCCTTATTGCGTTATGGACTTTTATTCTCAGTCCAAAAGAGCAAGCTCTTGGTTACTCTACTAATTCCAGTTGCAGTTTGTCAATAAGCAGTTGCAGGGCAGGATTGCGCTCTATCATCTGTTGAAGAATCTGCTGCTTGGTAGGTTCCAATAGCAAGAAGTCGGAAATGTCAAGTCCAGCCTTGCGTTGCTCATCGGTAACCATCCGTTCCAAGACATCAGAGACGGTCACACTCTTGCAGATGGGTTTGAGCATTTCAGCCTTCGCTCTCCATTTATCAAAAGCCCCAAGGTCGGGCATGAGAATTACTTCACGGTTACGCAATACCTGCATGGTTTCCGCATTGAAGCAGCCATTCTTGCCACCTGTTGCCAGCCAGAGAAAGTCGGGCATGAAGTGGGAGGCTATCAAGCAGGTCTTTTCACTCTCCACTAACATGACAGTGGCAGAAGATGTGGCAAGTAGGTGTTCCCCAAACAGGCATTGTCTCAGATGGAAATCTGGCAGTTTCAGTTCAGAGTGTACCCAGCTGACCAGCGGCTGCGGTTCTTTGATGCGGTGTCCGTCGTTTGGGTTGTAGCCCATCACCTTACCTGCCCGAACAAGCCCATCCTTGTCAACCTGCCAATAGACGGTAGCACCTCCCCATTTCTTGGATGTACCCACCTTGTAGCGTTCAAACAGCTTGGCTGTGGCATCCTTGCCGATGGTATTGCTGAGGTAGCGGGAAAGTGGATTGATGTCATAATGAGAAAGCGACTTCCGCATTATCTCGTCAGGGATATATGACGGAGTTACCGGCTCTGGTCTCTTTACGGATGGCATAACAGGTTTCCTAAAGTTTGCATTGTTCCAGACGGCATCATTAAGATTGCTGGGCTTCATATCGGGGTTATCTTTGAAGAAGTCCTTGGGCGTATAGTGGTAGCCGCATGTGTCCTCATGGTCACATCGCCCCACATGGTCAGGGAACACGATCTTGCTTTCCTCATCAATGTATTTGACGAAGCATCTGTACTTGCCGCATTGTGGGCATTGTTGCTTGGTATACTTGCCAGCAACATATTTCTGTAGATGGAATCTGTATTCTTGCATAACTTAGAAGTTTTGAATGTTAGTATTGTTATTGTTGTTGGCATCGTTAGCATCATCATCGTTTCCCATCGGAATATTCTCGTTACACTTTGGAACTATGGTATCATGGGGACTTTGGGAACTTTCAACGGGCTTATCCTGTTCTGAAAGTGCAAAAGTACCCAAAGTGGAAAGTGTACCAAGGGTAGATGAGGAAACTTTGGCGTATTGTCCGTGAGCCACCTTACGAATGACTTTCTCACTGACCAGCTTCGGCAGACATTTCTTGACACCGCTTTCAGAGAAACCCGTTTCCTTGCCGGCAACGATGGCTTCCGCAGTCGTGAAACTGTCGCCAAGCAAGTTCAAGAACTCCCGTTTCTGTGCGTCAATGGTATCTTCCTTGACGATGTTTCTGATTCTGCCATAGCATTCCTCCAGATAATGGTGGATGCGGATGGCACTCCTGACGGATGCAGCATCAACATACTGCTTGTGCGATTCTCCGCAAGCCCATTTCAACAGTTGGAATGCAAGGGAGAGTCGTCCCACATTGGAATCCATCTTCATAATACGGCTGTCTATATCACTACCGTCTATCCTGTTGAAGGCTGCTTCACAGATGCTGTTCCGCCAGTCATAGAACAAGGTACGGGCATCATCAGAGAATCCGAGGATGATAGGAGCCAATGATTTTCCGTCTTCTGCCATTGGACATTCCAACAGGAGCAGTTTGTCAATGATTTCCTTCCAACGCAAAGCTGTAGATGGCTTAGTCATGGTCGGTATTCCTATACAGCCATTCTCCGATGTCCATATCGGTGGACGCTGCTCCTTGGGAAATACGAACATGAAACGGTCAACCAGCCCACTGGACACGTTCTCTTTAGTGAAGAACTCAGCAATTCTTTGTGTCTGCGTCGTGCCAATGATGCTGATGCAAGGATTTCGGATGATGGCAGGAATGGGATTGTTACATCGGCACACCTTCAGTTGCTTTCCGCTGTAGGCGGTTAGCAACTGGGTGATGAGCGGATTGTCATTATAGCGGTTGATGGAGTTGAACATACCCATGATCTCATCCACGAGGATGACGATACCACGTTGGTTGTCGTTGTGTTGCTTCATCATCGCCTCTGGGGTGAAGTCAGAGAGGATGGTCTGTATAAGTACAGGCTTTTCTGCTGCATCTGGTGTGTCATCCTTGGCTTTCTCCGACTGCCTTGCCGTGTAACGCTCGTAGTCTTCCTTGTATTTACAGAACATGGAATAGTCATAATCCTGAATAGGCTTGTAGGCAAAGTCAAGTGGAGGTGTCTTGCCCTGACCGGGATGACCAACAAGGATGATATACAGGCATGGACTGCTTGTCCATGCGCCCTTGATGCGGATGTGATGTGAGTTGCCAATGGCGGTTGCTACAGCAGACAGCAGGGCAATGGCAGCATATTCCACTGAGAAGCTTTCCTCACTGGCAAGGTCGAGAATGATTTCCTGCACCTTGGCTGGAAAAGCATCCAGCGGCAACCCTGATTCAGGCACATGGCTTGCCTGTGCCCGAACCATATTGACGATATTGAGTGCGGTCTCTGTCATACGCCATAAGGTTTAGGTTGTTTGTCAATAGCGGAATCCGCGTCACGTTTCCTTCGGCAATAGCCAGTCACGCTTTCATCCTGCGCACGCTCATTCATGATGCTGCGGATGTCTGACATGGCATACATGTTACGCTTCCCGAACTTGCGATGACGGAGGTAGCCTGTCTTGTGCCACGACCAGAGCGTAGTGGAGCAGATATTGAACATCTGGCACACCTCTTCGGAGGAGAGGAACTGCTCGTCCTCATCCATGCGGCTGTTCATTTCCTTTTCCTTCATGGCTTGTGCCTTCTCTATCAAAACCTCCGCAAAATGCATAAGGTCACATGGGGACACTTCCAACTTGACGTGTCCGCCTGATTCTATGATACTGTTTAAATCCATTTCGATTTACATTAGAAGTTTAACATAGCCGTCACTTGTACCCTGGGTGACTTCTCCCGACAGCACCAAAAAGAAGCACCGTCCTTTCCGCAGGGTGGCGGATTGGACGGTGCAAAGGTATAGTGTTTTTGCAAGCCGCTGAAATAAAACGGATTGCACTATTTTCCGTGGCAAAAAGGGCAATCCGAAGGCAATCAAGAAGGCTTGATTTTAGTCCGAATGTCTATGGTTCAATTGTGTTTTTCGGAACTAATGGCATGGTCTATCAAGTTTCTGACGTACTCAACCTCAGCAGCATCGCTGCCGATTTCATAGATGAAGCGGACACCAGCTGCATCCATCAGCTTCTGCCTGGCGTCACGGTAGGAGCGAAGAGCCTTGAATGTGATGTCGGGGTACTGGTTCACCAATGCCTGGTAGAAGGTCTTCTCATCATGGTATTCGCGGAGGATGCCCATCTTCAGCATGGCAATGTTGACATACGCCATGTTTTTTGCTAGACTCTTGACGAGAAAATAGTCATGGATGACTTGAATGACTCGCTCCTTATTGTTACAGAAAAGAAAGTCAGCCAACAGCGGAGGAGCTTCTTGGGGCTGCTCTTCCTCTGATGATAGTGTGTTTTCAGCAACATTGAGCACCTCTTCTGGCTCTTTTGGGCTTGGTTCTGTAGCTTCTGCTATTTCCGCAGTCTTGGCAACGTCCTTCATGGCCCATCCTGTGGCATCCTTCTCTTGCAGCATCTGTTGCTCTGATTGAAACTCATCCCATTGCTCCCGTGTACGGTAGCCCGACTTGATGCTGGAAGATATGATGTACTTGATGGTCCTAGCACAGATGGTGCGGATGATGCGTCCGTTCTTCTCGTCGTTGGCATAGCCTTCGAGAAGCGTGACCATCGTCTCATAACTCCTGCCGAAGAGCATCCAACTGAGCACAAGGTTGGCGGTCATGTCCTCCTTGTGATAGTGAAACCTATCCACCCACACTTGAGCAAGTTTAGAGGACTGAACCTTGGTATTGAACTTGTCAAAGTCCATTGTTCCGTCACCGCTCCATTGGCTTTTCCATTCTTTGGCGTATGCTGGGAGCAACTTGGAACAGAACCTGTAGAGCATGACGAAGTCCATGCCGTCGCTCTCTGTCATCATTCGGGAAAAGCGGTTATACTCATCCCGATGTTCCTCCTTCCATGCAAGCACTTCCTGCTTGAACTGTTCGAACAGTGCATTGTCAGTTTGTTTGTCTGCCATATATATAATAATGTATAGGGGGTGGTCAATCTATGAGTTCCACAATCTCGCGTTTCATCTCGTCGTCAATCTGGCGGTATCGGGCAAAGGCGCGGCTACCCTCTGAGTGTCCCGACATAGCAGCTACCAATTCGGGGTCTTTCACTTTCTTGTAGAGGTTGGCGATGAAAGTCTTCCTTGCCGTGTGTGTGGATGCCGCCTCATAGAGTGGTCGCATACGTGGCTCACGGGTTATCGGGTCGAGGTCTATCACGGTGCGGTCGATGCCGACAATTTTCAGGATTTCTTTGATTTTCCTGTTGTAGTAGCCATAGCTGACCTTCGGAATGATGGAATCCTTCAGGTCGCTGTAGCGGTCGATGATGGTCTGCGTCTTCTCGACGATGGGGACGCGTACCAGACGGGGCTTGATGCGGCGCGTCTTGGTGGGGATATACTCAATGGCACCGTCCACAATATTGTCCCGTGTCAGTTTCTTCAGGTCACCCACACGGCAGCCAATCATGCACTGAAAGATGAAAATGTCACGATAGACAGAAAGGGATGGGGCATAAGCGGACAGGTCGGCATTGTACACCTTGTCACGTTCCTCCAAGGTGAGATAGAAGGGATCACCGAAAATCTGTCTGCCCAGTTCATAGTTGGCAAATGGGTTATTGGTGGTCAATCCATTCTTGATACACCAGTTGAACACCGTGCGGAGTCGGCTGAGCACACGGTTCAGACTGTTCTCTGCACGTTCCCGTGGAATATAGTTCGATTTCATGCCCTCATAAAAGGCTGGAAACATTTTCACATATTCATGTTCCTTGACGAGGAATTCATGGTAGGCATGAATGTCTTCCGTAGTCATCGTGTCGATGCGGAGTGAAAAGCCGCGTTTGTGCATCACCTCTCGCTGGAAACGCTCGTAGCGTTCCAGCTTGTTTATGCTGTCCGTGTGACGCTGCTTGCTTTCCTCTGCCAGCGGATGATGGGCGAGGTATTGCTTACATTGGTAGAGGAGACTGTATGCCTCACCCTTCTTACCCTGTAAGCGGTTGATGTTGGGGTGATGGTATTCTTGTATCAAGGTCTTTAGCCAGTTGCCATCTACACCACGATAATACTGTTCTGAGATAAGGTGGAGGATGGACTGCACGTCCTTGTCAAAGGCATTCTGCTTTTTCTCAGGCACAAGCGATACACGGGGCTTATAGCCTTGCCGCTCTGCGCTCCAGTGGTTAGGGTTGATGGAGAGTTCACTTACCGCCTTGATGTCCACGCCCACATCACGGACGCGGAAATACACATGGGTCTGGGAAGAAACATTGTTCTTGCCGACGGTCATGGAGTTGGGTCTGATGAATGCTGTTACTTTCATGATGATATGTGTCTATTTGATTAAGTCCATGAGTTTGTTGCGCATGTCGTTATCGATGGTTCTGTACCTGCGGAAGGAACGGCTGCTGTCGGTGTGGCCAGTCATTGAACTTATCAGCTCTGGGTCTGCCACCTTGCAGTAGAGGTTGGCGATGAAGGTCTTTCGTGCCGTATGGGTGGTGGCAACTTCATAGAGGTGCTTGGCAACCGTCTCGCTGGTTGTGGTGTCATAGACATGCACAATGCGGTCGATGCCGACTGCTTTCAACAACGGCTGGATGCTCCTGCTGTAGAACTGCTTGGGTGGGAATGGGAAGATAGGTTGCTTTCTGTTCCCGTCCCAGGGATATTTGGCAAGAAGAGCCTGCGCCTTGCCGTTCAAAGGAACATGAAGCGTCTTGGTCACCTTGTCTTTGGTCTTATAGGGAATGTAGGAAAGCGTGTTGTCGGAAATGTTCTCGTAGGTGAAGCTGTAGAGGTCGCTCACACGGCATCCCGTCAGAGACTGGAACATAAAGACATCACGCACGAGAGCAAGACGGGGATTGTCGGACAAATCAGCATCATAGATTTTGTCACGCTCTTCCAAGGTAAGGAAGAACGGGTCGCCATGCACGGCATTTGGGAATGTTATCTTCCTGTAGGAATAGTTTTCCGATATGCCCTTGCTGATGCACCACTTCAGAAAGATGCGCAGCATGTTCATTGTGTTGACGATGGTTGTGTTGGAAAGTTCCTTGGGTGGATGGCTGTCTATGTCGAACTGAGCATAGAAGTCACGGTGCTCCTTATAATGGATATGCTCATTGATGAAGTAGCTACGGAACTCCAGTATCTCCTTGCTGGTGATGCTCTCTGCATACAGGGTATAACCAGTTATGCCATCCACTTCACGTTTGTATTGCTGGAAGCGTTGCAGTTTCTTGTAGGTGGCTCTGGCATTGATGATACTACCCTGTCTCGTGAAATGGTCTGTGAGAAACTGCTCGTACCACTCAACGAGGGAAAGTCTTTTCTTTTCCCTCTTGTCATCCTTTCCTTCATGATTGAGGCAGGTTTCGACAATCCCTTTCAGCCATGCGCTGTCGGCTTTCTCGTCAAAGGAGTCCATAGCAAGAGATGTCACAGCACTCACAAAGCCCTGCATACGTTTCTGTTCCTCCTTGGGAACAAGTCGGGTGCGCTTATAACTGGATGTTTCGTTGTTCCAAAGTTCAGGGTTGACCACGACATCGGACTGAACCTTGATGTCCACCAGTCTGTCACGGACACGGAAGCCGAGATAGGCAGATGGAGTATCGGATTTGCTCCGCTTGATTGGTTTGAGATAAGTGGAAACTTTCATCTTCTGCAATGGGTTTTATGATTTCGTGTCGCAAAGATAAAACATTTCCCGCAAATGTTCCCATGAATCCCGAAGAAAACTCAACACAATTAAGTTTATTTAAATCTTCAAATTTGCCTATTTTTCACTTGTTTTCAGTTGTTTGCAGATATTCGAGTAATTCTGAACGATATTGTAATTTAGATGGTAATGTTCCCACAACTTTCATTTACTTTTACTACTAACGGCTGAATTGGGTGGCTATAGGCATATATAGTTGCAACTATGACTAAGAATATCTGTTTGTTTATTTTCTGTTTAATCAGTATTGCATCCTTTTCACAGGATATTGTTTTATTCACTACTGTCCCGTTAAAGTGGACTAATCGTTCTTTGAAATCTCTGAAATAAAGTCTTTTACGAGCAGTTTTAAGTGCGCGACGATTTGAATTTGTAATTTTGCAGCCTTTTAATAAGGATTGCAGATGAACAAAGA
>JAFUFW010000080.1 GCA_017469685.1 Bacteroidaceae bacterium
CTCCCTCCTCTCCAGCAGAATAATAATCCTCTTATTTCCCTTCCTTTGCAATGAATATACCCTTTGTCTTCCGTCCTGTTTTTTCTGCGTGGGTTGTATCCTCGCTTCTCCTTCTTCTCCCCATATCTTCCGTTCTCGGACAGACGGCCTATGACTACTCCCGCCTTAGCGGCGAACGTCTTGGCCGTGGCGTAGTAGCCTTCCGTACCACTCCTGACAGTGTCTGCGTACAGTGGCGCTACCTTCCCAGCGAACCCGAGGACGTTAGTTTCGAAGTCTTCCGTAACGGCCGTCTAATAGCGACACGTGGAGCAAATGAGTCAACATTCCTAATGGACTATTACCCAGAGAGCGTCCATGCTGAGTACTTCGTACGCCCAGTTTACAAGAACGGGCGCGTGCCATCCGACCTTAATAAAGAAACCGTACCCTTCTACACTGGCAAGTGGACCCTCCCCGCTCATGCGCCCATTGGCTACGTTGACATTCCTCTCACTCCTGTTGCAGCTCCAGAAGGCGTTAGTTATAATGCCAACGATGCCACGATGGCTGACCTCGATGGCGACGGACAGATGGAGATTGTCCTCAAATGGGATCCATCCGACTCCCGCGACAACAGCCAGAGCGGCATCACCTCGCCCACCATTCTTGAAGCCCTTCGCCTCGACGGCACATCCCTCTGGCGCATAAATCTCGGTCGTAATATCCGCAGCGGTGCCCACTATACCCCCTTTATCGTCGCCGACCTCGATGGCGACGGCTGTGCAGAGCTCCTTGTTCGCACCTCCGACGGCACCATCGACGGTACAGGCTCCGTCCTCGGCGACCCCAAGGCAGACCATGTCCGCTTTCCCGACCATGGTGAGTATCAGGCCAACGGCAACCCTCGCGAACAGTTCCGTGGACCGGGATGGCCTGACAATATGGACCGCAAGGCACGTCGAGGCGGCTTCATCTATAAAGGTCCCGAGTGGGTCACCTGCTTCGACGGGCGCACAGGTAAGGCGCTGTCTACCGTCGACTACATCCCCGAACGCGGCGACATAAGCGCCTGGGGCGACAACTACGCCAACCGCAGCGACCGCTTCCTCGCCGCCTGCGGCTATCTCGACGGTGAGCATCTTTCCGCTATCTTCTGCCGTGGCTACTACACCCGCACCGTCCTTGCTGCCTACGACTTCGACGGTAAAGAACTAAGTGTGCGCTGGGTCTTCGACACCAACGATGCCGACAAGCGTTCCTACGCCGGACAGGGCAACCACAACCTGCGCGTGGGCGACGTGGATGGCGATGGCTACGATGAGATCACCTACGGCTCCATGGCCGTTGACCACGACGGCACACCACTCTACAACACAGGCTTCGGCCACGGCGATGCCATGCACCTCACTGCCTTCTTCCCGCCTACGGGCAATGTGGTTGGAGGTTCTCCCGCCGACAATGCTCTCCAAGTTTGGGACTGCCATGAGAACAAGCGCGACGGCAGTGACTTCCGCGACGCCCGTACCGGCGAAGTCCTCTTCCAGATCCTCTCAAACAAAGACGTAGGCCGTTGTATGGCAGCTGACATTGACCCCACGAACCCTGGCCTCGAGATGTGGTCGTCGGCCTCAGGCGGCATCTGCAACGTCCGCGGCGAAGTCATCGACAGTACCGCCCGCATCCCCATTAATTTCGGCATCTGGTGGGATGGCGACCTCCTGCGCGAACTGCTCGATCACGAAACCATCAGCAAGTATCGTCCGTCTCTTACATCGCCAGTGCATGGCGACACTCCCATAAAGGGCTACAACGGCGACACCCAGGAAGGCGAAGCCGGCAAGGCACACTACGACTTCAGCGGCAGCGCTGCATGCCAGCCACTCTTTAAGATGGAGGGCTGCGCCTTCAACAACGGCACCAAGTCCAATCCTGCCCTCTGTGCCGACGTCCTTGGCGACTGGCGCGAGGAAGTGCTCTGCCGCACCGCCGACAACCAGCACCTTCGCCTCTATATCACCCCCATCCCCACCAAGTACCGTTTCCACACCTTCCTCTCCGAACCCGTCTATCGCCACAGCGTGACCATGCAGAACGTCGGCTACAACCAGCCCACCAACGTCGGTTTCTACTTCGGCGCCGAACTCGAAGGCAGCGGTCTCCTTTTCCGCGGCTGGCAATTCAATACGGAGAAATGATATAAGAATATTGGAACAAATAGGTTAAAAAGCATCATTAAGCAAAGGTATAAATTAAATTTCAATATACAATGAAGCAAGCTGCGAAACTATCATTTATCATCTCATTGTTTATCATTTCTGCGCCAGCTATGGCGCAGACAACGCGCGTCCTTTCCCCAGACAGCCTCACCTACCTCGACGTGAAGCTCACTGACGGCAAGCTCTCGTACTCCGTAGGTTATCGCACCGTGGCGAAAGCTAAGAAGAAAGGAGCGAAGGCTGACACGCTCGACGTGCCTGTGCTCCTCGATTCGCCACTCGGCGTCTATACCAACGTGGCAGACTTCTCGAAGGACCTCACACTCGTTGAGACACTGCGTCCCGAAGCTGCCATCAGGCACAGCTACCACCTTCGTCAGGGTAAGCAGAGCGAGATCAACAGCGAGGAGAACGGCCTCGGTCTTGTCCTTACCACGCCGAAAGCCAAGAGGAGCGGCGTGCTGATGGCCGTGCAGTTCAGCGTCTTCAACAATAATGTCGCCTACCGCTACCGCTTCCTGCAAGGTGGCGAGACCAGCTCCATCGTCGTTACAGGCGAGGCTTCCGGCTTCCGCCTGCCCACCGACGCCACCGCCTTCATCTGTCCGCAGAGTGACCCCATGATTGGCTGGAAGCGCACCAAGCCCAGCTACGAGGAATATTATATCTGGGATGAGCCCGCCACCACTCGCAGCCAGTATGGCCACGGCTGGACCTTCCCCTGCCTCTTCCGCATCCCTTCCTCTTCCTCCTGGCTCCTCATCTCCGAGACCGGCGTCAGCTCCTCTTACTGTGCCAGCCACCTCTCTGACGCCACCCCCGACGGCCTCTTCACCATCGCCTTCCCCATGGAGGGTGAGAACAACGGCTTCGGCAGCACCGGCGCGCAGCTCGGTCTTGGCAACTGCAAGACCAACGGGCACGATGAAGCCGCGGGCTTCACGCCCTGGCGCACCCTCACCTTCGGCCCGTCGCTGAAGCCCATAGTGGAGACTACTATCACTTGGGACGTCATCGATCAGCTCTATGAACCGAGTATCGACTACCAAGGCTCGCGCAACACTTGGTCGTGGATTCTCTGGCAGGACGAGAGCATCAACTATGACGACCAGGTGGCCTTCATCGACCTCGCCGCCTCGCTCGGCTGGGAAGGCTGCCTGATTGACGGCGGCTGGTACGAGCACATCGGCCGCGCAGGCATGGAGAAGCTCTTCGCCTACTGCAAGCAGAAAGGTGTGCGGCCCTGGGTGTGGTACAACTCTAACGGCGGCTGGAACGATGCCCCGCAGTGCGCCCGTCAGTGCATGCATAATCCCATCGTCCGCAAGCAGGAGATGCGGTGGTTGCGCGACGGTGGCGTAGCAGGCATTAAGGTCGATTTCTTCGCCGGCGACAAGCAGGAGACCATGCGCCTCTACGAAGGCATCCTCTCCGACGCCAACGACTTCGGCATCCAGGTCATTTTCCACGGCTGCACCCTCCCCCGTGGCTGGGAACGTATGTACCCCAACTACTGCGGCTCCGAAGCCGTGCTCGCTTCTGAGAACCTCTACTTCGGCCAGGCCTTCTGCGACATGGAGGCTCGTCACGCCACGCTGCATCCCTTCGTGCGCAATGCCGTCGGTTCGATGGAGTATGGCGGCACCGTGCTCCAGCGCCGCCTGCACCGTGAGCCAAACAAGGGCAACACGCGCCGCACCTCCGACATCTTCGAGCTCGCCACCGCCATTGCTTTCCAGAGTTCCGGACAGAACTTCGCCCTCACTCCCCGCAACCTCACGGAGCAGCCCCAGTTCGAGCTCGACTTCATGCGTCAGGTGCCCACCACGTGGGACGAGACCCGCTTCATTGACGGCTACCCAGGCAAGTACATCGTCCTTGCCCGCCGCCATGCCGACCGCTGGTACATCATCGCTATGAATGCTGAGGACCAGGCAAAGGCTCTCACCATCGACCCGAGTGTGCTTGGCGATTCTGTAGGCAGGTCTCTCACAACGCTCCTTCACGACGGCATTGATGGGAAGAGTCCTCAGTTATCTCCGCTCAAATTGGATAAGCGTGGTCATTTAAGTATTAAATTACAGTCCCAGTGCGCTGCCGTAATATATTGATTAAAAGTCATACCATGAACTATCAGAGAATATTAGAACAGGTAATCAATCAAACCGATCCACTTGTTGCTGTAGGGCATCAAGCAGATTATATTCCCGCGTTGGCCGAGGTAAACCCCGACCAACGCGGGATTTGTTTACATACACTTTCGGGTGAACAATATGCCGTCGGCGATTCCGACGTACGTTTTTCCATTCAGAGTATCTCCAAGGTTTTTGCTCTTGCCATGGCGCTAAGTCTCGAAGGCGACAATCTGTGGACACGTATGGGCAAGGAACCATCGGGCACGGCTTTCAATTCGCTCTTTCAGCTGGAGTTGGAGCATGGCGTTCCACGCAATCCTTTTATCAATGCAGGTGCCATCGTAATGGCCGACATCCTTGTGTCGCACATGCTTGATCCCGAACACGATTTCTTGGCCTTTGTGCGTCGCTTGGCGGCCAATGAAACGATCAACTATAATCGCTTGGTTGCATTCTCCGAACGGTCAACGGGCTATATGAATGCTGCCATAGCCAATCTGCTTAAGTACCATGGCAACATTCATAACAATATAGAGCGAGTGTTGCAATTCTACTGCATGATGTGCAGTATCGAGATGAGCTGCAACGAACTTGCCACTGCATTCCTGCCTTTTGCCGACCATCTACGTCCCTTCTCGTTTGGAGGTGTCGAGCTTACTTCGTCGCAAGTGAAGCGGATGAATGCCATTATGCAGACGTGTGGCTTTTACGACGAGGCTGGCGAGTTCTCATATCTCGTAGGGCTGCCAGGCAAGAGTGGAGTCGGCGGTGGCATTGCGGCTATTCACCCTCAGCACTATGCCGTAGCGGTCTGGAGTCCGAGACTGAACGAGAAGGGAAACTCTGTAGTCGGGATGAAAGCCTTGGAGCTGTTGACGACAGAGACAAAGGAATCCATATTCTGAGCTTATATTAAAGGTATTCCGGCTCGCCGGCATTCGGCCCGCATCGGTTCGGGCCAGATGCTCGATTGTGTCTCGCCGATGTGAGCCTTGTGGAGCAGTATCATGCAGAGGCGGCTCTGCCCTATGCCCCCGCCGATGCTCAGTGGCAGCTCGCCGTTGAGTAAGCGGCGGTGGAAGTATAGTTGTCGCCGCTCCTCTTTGCCCTGCAGTGCCAGTTGGCGCTCCAGGGCTTCTTTGTCAACACGTATACCCATTGACGATAGCTCGATGGCGCGGCCAAGCAGGGGATACCACACGAGCAGATCGCCGTTGAGGCCATTGAAGCCGTCGGCGTTGGGCGTCGACCAGTCGTCGTAGTCGGGTGCTCGCAAATCGTGCTCGCTGCCGTCACCGAGTTTACCGCCTATGCCAATGATGAACACGGCACCATAAGCCTTGCAGATTGCATCCTCGCGCTCTTTAGGCGTAAGGGAGGGGTACTGGCGTCGCAGCTCCTCACTATGGATAAAATGTACCTCCTCTGGCAGGAAGGGGGTGAGCTGGGGGTACATCTCCGAGAGATAGTACTCGGTGCGCAGTATGCACCCGTAGATGCGCTCTACAGTGCGGCACAGGTAGCGCAGAGTGCGGTCTTCGCGCGTCATTGTGCGCTCCCAGTCCCATTGGTCAACGTAGATTGAGTGCAGGTTGTCGAGCTCTTCGTCGGCGCGCACGGCATTCATGTCGGTCACGACGCCGAAGCCTGGCTTCACTTTATATTCAGCCAGCGTGTTGCGCTTCCACTTGGCCAGCGAATGCACTATTTCGGCCGGCGCGTCGTCCATGTCCTTGATAGGGAAAGTGACGGCGCGCTCCACGCCGTTGAGGTCGTCGTTCAGTCCGAGCCCCTTGAGCACAAACAGCGGTGCGGTGACGCGGCGCAGGCGCAGCTCGCTACTCAGCGAGTTGAGGAAGAAGTCCTTGATCTTCTTGATGGCCAGTTCTGTCTGTTGCAGGTCGAGAGCAGGTATGTAGTTGCTCGGGGTAATCAGTTTGCTCATTATAAATGATGTTTTTCTGTCGTTTTGTGCGGCAAAGGTATGACTTTGCTGTCACTTTGCCAAATATTTAGCCTAAAATTAAGCTTTTATTACTCCAAAACTCAAAATAGGCATAACTTTTGATGCAATTCTGCTACTTCAATCGAAAAGTTTTCCTTTAGTAATTTGCTCAGACGGGCCCTCAAAGGGCTAAACAGATGACTCTTTCCTGATGAAATCCGGGCTATTTCGAGTTGTCTCGGAGAAACTTTTTTAGCTTTCTCTGAAATATTTCTTCATTCTTTGCGCTTCATTGGTCATTTATTTGTACCTTTGCAACCGCAAAAGGCTCCGTAGCTTAGCTGTATAGAGCGTCGGATTCCGGTTCCGAAGGTCGCGGGTTAGAATCCCGCCGGAGTCACACACATTATTATATATATAAAGCACGAAGCGCAAGTGGGGGATGACAACCACTTGCGCTTCGTCGTTTTACAAGGGCATTCATAAAAAACATCGGTATATGCTACGCAAATTTATCCTCGCTATCATCTGCTCAGCCATGGCTGCAACGACGGCCTCATCCCAGAGTTGGACTGCCGACAACGGCAACGGCACTTTCACCAATCCGCTGTTCTACGACGAGTTCTCAGACCCTGACATCCTGCGCGTGGGCGACGATTACTACCTTGCCGGCACCACTATGCATGCGGTGCCTGGTCTCGTTATACTTCATTCCAGAGATTTAGTCAACTGGGAAAACATCAGCTACTGTTTCGACCGCTTCGACTTCCCGGAGGAACGCTTCTCGCTGCGAAACCATCAGGAGATATACGGTCAGGGCATCTGGGCACCCTGCATACGTTATAGTGGCGGTAAGTTCTACGTCTTCTCAAACATCAACGGCAAAGGGCTGCAGTGCTACACGGCCAAGGACATCCTCGGGCCGTGGGAGCACCATAACATGAAGGGCAATATCTACGACCTCGGCGTGCTCTTCGACGACGATGGCAAGGTCTATGCCATCCATGGCTACGGCACCGTCAAGTGCACAGAGCTGAAGCCCGACATGAGCGGGCCAGTCGAAGGTACAGAGCGCGTCATCATACCCGAAGGCAACGGCGTAGGTGAAGGGCACCATATGTACAAGATCGACGGATACTACTACCTGATCTCTACAGACTACGCCCCCAACGGCCGGACGTTGTGTTCGCGCTCGAAGAGCATCTGGGGACCCTACGAGACGCGCGTCATCACGGCCGATGAGACCTATGGCTACCATGCCGCATCGCTCACGCAAGTGCCTCGCGGCACCAAGCCTCGCATAGGCTCTGACGGCACCGAGTTCCGCCTCGGCGGCGTGGACAAGGGCGCTACAGCCTGCACAAACGCTCATCAGGGCGGTATCGTGCAAGCCACCGACGGTAGTTGGTGGGCACTGCTTATGCAAGACTTCCACTCCATAGGCCGCACCGTATGCCTCATGCCTATGACTTGGAAGGACGGATGGCCTATGGTGGGCCTCGAAGGCAACCTCGGCCGTGCGCCGCGCACGTGGTTCAAGCCTGGCACATCGTCAGCCATCGTCTCTCCCGGCGCGCCCTATGTCCGCTCCGACAATTTCGACGGAAAAGCCCTTGGCCGCGTATGGCAGTGGAACCATAACCCCGACGATAGCCAATGGTGCCTCAAGGGCGGCAAGCTACGCCTCAACGCCCTGCCTGCCGAGCAACTCATGTGGGCCCGCAATACATTGACGCAACGGGTCATTGGCCCCAAGAGCATAGCGACCGTGGAGCTCTCCGTACGCAACCTGAAGGAAGGCGACGTGGCAGGTCTCGGTAACATAAACGTCCCGTGTTCTTGGATTGGGATTGTGAAGGACGTGAGAAGTGGACGAGTGAAAGGTGGTCAATTTGTGCTTCGCTGTTTCGAGCAGCTGACGAATGACACAGTGGACACCGAGGTGAGCCTGCCGAAAGGAAAGATATGGCTTCGATGTATCGGCAACTACGACAACGATCAGGCCCAGTATGCCTACAGCACTGACGGTGTCACATTCCAGACTTTAGGGCGCATGATGCCACTCTCTTACCAGCTCATCACCTTCCAAGGTTCGCGCCATGCCCTTTTTGCCTTCAACGTGACGGGCAAGCAAGGTGGCTATGCCGAGTTCGACAACTTCACCGTAGAGGAGCCTATGGCCGACCGCTCACAGAATATCCCGTATGGCAAGACCATTCACATAATCAACAAGGCAACCAACCGCCCGGCAGTAGCCTTGCCCCATGGCGTGCTCTATGACAGCCATGAGGGCGACCGCAGCAATCGCACCCGCTTCACGGTCATCGATAAGGACCGTGGATGCGTCGCCCTGCAGTGTGCCGACGGTCGTTACATAAAGGTTTATGGTGAGGGACTCCCCGGAGACGTCCGCTTCACAGACAAAGCTGAAGAGGCCGAAGTCTTTATGTGGCAAGACTATCTTGACCACGACTTCATGCTCCTCTCGCTGCGCAACCATCGCTACTTAGGCAAGAGCCCCACTACGGGCAGCCCTTATTCGATGGATTTTGCAGGCGCAGATCCTGCCCGCACAAATGGCAGCGTGCTGCGATGGGAAGAGTTGTAAGCGACCGATGACGGGCAATCTTTGAATATTCCGCTTAATCGAAAAAAGGGAGTCTCATTTGAGACTCCCTTTTTTCGATTAAGCTAAAAATGCCGTGTCTCACCAACGAGACACTCTTTTCTGCAAGTAAAAATAATATTTACTTTATTGTCACTTTCCGCGAGCGGATGACGCCGCGGTTCTGCATCTTCACGATGTATGCGCCTGCTGGGAAGTCGGTTGCCACGACTGCCGGGTTCTTCACGAAGCGGACGAGACGGCCGTCGGTAGTGTAGACCCAAGCTTTCTCGACATTCGTGAATTCGAGGCTACCGTTCTTGAGTGTAACCTCTGAGACTTCGTGTATGTTCTTCACAGCGTTGGGCTCGGGTGCCGGGCGCAGGTTCTCGGGCTCTTCGGCCTCCCCTTCATCGTAGGGCTTCACGGTTGGCTGGCGCTCTGGGTTGTCGCCGCTGATTTCAACGCCAAAGTCGATACTGAAGCCTTTCGCGGTCAGACCTACTGGGCCGGGATGTGCTGCCCAGGCGTCGGTGAAGACTATGCGTATGCGCGTTTTGCCGCAGACAGCGTCCTCGGGTATTTTAACCTTGAAGGGGATGAACGGGTTGTTGGTGTAGCCATTGGGGTGGAGGGGAGAATTGCTGTACTCTGGGGTGTTCTCGATGCTGTTGTTGGTGTTGGCCTGCCCTTGCTCTATGATGAGCTCGTCTGTAGCTCCCTCGAAGAAGCCGTTGATGTTCCAGTCGGCATAGCCTTTCATTATGCACCACTGTATGCCGTCGCCGCTGTTGAGCCATTCGTAGTTGACGGTGATTTCGTCGCCTTGCTTCACTTTGAGCACAGCTTCCTGGCTGGCGTTGACATAGTTGCGATCTTCTACGGGGCCTGGGCTGCTGCAAGTGTAGTTGAGGTCTTCTACGCTGGCGCCTGTCGTTGTGACCTTTGTGAGGTAGCGGGTCGTGATGGCTGTCTGATAACCTTCGGCATCGGGGTTGATTTCGCTGACGCCGTATTCAAGCTCGTCTGCGCCTGCGCCCTCGGGGACGTTACTGCTGCGACCAATTGCCACCCACTGTGGCTCGGAATAGCTCTTGAGGTCGGTGCCTACGGCGCGTACGCCAAAGTAGGGCTGTTCGTCAGCTGCCATGGGAACATCGCCTACGAAGGCCGACCAACCCTGCACGTGGCTCACTACGCTGACGCGGCCGTCCTCGCCGTTCTTGTAGAGCACTTCGAAGTGGTCAACCAGGCACTCGTCGTTGTAGACCATGCCGTAGAGGGGTTCGCTCTTGTCCAGCTTGTCCAAGCTCCAAGTGAGCTTGACACTGAGCTTCGTCGTCGTTTCCTTTTTCACTTCGGCCATAATCTCTTTGATGGGTGCGGGTTCGGCTTTCACATCGTCGTTGAGCTGAAGCTCGCCCACGAACACTTGATAGTCACTGGTCACGTCATTGGCGCGCAGGCCTACGAAGTCTATCTGGTCGGTGGAGCTTATGCCAGTGAGCTCGATTGTCTTCTCCTCCCAGGTGGTGCCGGTGGTAGTGCCCACAGGGTATTCCTTCCATTCGCCGCCAACTTTCACTATCAGGCTGAGGCCTGTCTCGGTTTCGCCTTCCTTCTTAGTCTTGACGGCTATCTTGGCATAAGGCTGGCCTTCAGTGCCGGTGAGTGCTGTGCGGAAGAGGATGATGTCTGCTGAGCCGTCGGCTGTACCGGTGAGGCGCAGGCATGAGCCTCCCATGTAGGCATCTTCAATGGTAAATTCGGGGCTGACTACGGTGCTTGCGGTGGTTGTGCCGGCATCGTAGACGAGCCAGCGATAGGTGGGCACGATGTCCTGTGTGGACATGTTGTACCAGTTGCCGTGCGTGCGCTTACCTTTATATGTATAAACCTCACCGATACCTGTATTGAAGTAGGTGTGGAAGGGCAGTTTGCCTTGGATTGCCGACCGCTCGGGGAAGTAGGTGGCCAGTCCGCCGAAGCTCGAAAGGGGAGGTGTCGTGCCGCTCCAGCCCCACTCGTTGCCGGTGTTCTTCATGACCGGACGATTGGCCGGGTTGCGGTTTCCGCCCGATACGGTACGCTCCAACAGGGCCTGGTAGTTGCCCTGGAACTCCTGTGCGTCATTACCTACATTGTTGCTCCAGAAGCGGCTGTTGGCGTGTTCGCCCCAGAGCACAGCGCCGATGTCGCGCCCAGCAAGGTTCGTCCAGCTGCGGTTCATGGTGACAATCCATACGCCTGCGTAGAGGCCGTCCGTAGTGCCCATGGCGTTCGTGGCAGCGGTCTCTGAGCTACGCATACTCATTGCGGAGATGAAATTGTTGCCGGAGTAGTTGAGGAACGTTTCAGCCGTACGTCCGTCGGCATTGCCGAAGAGGGCGTTGGCATTGGAGGCTGTCAGTGAGCTGATGCTTGTGTAGAGTCCGATGTGGAAGTTCTTGAACCCACGCTCTTCAGCCTCTTTGTACAGCGCCTTGTGGAAGGCTACGATGTCTGCGTTGCTGTATGAGCCATCCTCCCAGTTGTAGTTGATACCGTCGGCGCCGAAATACATCAGTGCGCTGATGAGTGGCTTGACATACTTGAAGGTGCCGTCGTCGTTCTTCTCTGTGATGAGCTTGCTGTAGGCTGCATCGCCGCTGCCGGGAGTCCATGACTCGAAGAACTTGATGCCGGTGAAGATGTCGGTTCCGTTCTGGTGAGCAGCGTCGATCCAGCAGCCAGGAGCCTGGAAGAGGCCGTGGTTCCATGCGCCGAACAGATGGGTGTAGTTCCAGATGGAGTAGGTGTCGTCGCCGGCATTGGTGCCGGGATAGCCGCCGATACCCTTGGCCGTACCCATAGGAATGTTCATCCACAGGCGGCGGGTGTTCTTGACGCCATTGACGAGTTGGTTCTCCTGGTCGTCAATGATGGCGCGTGGTCTCACGTGCGAACGCACGAACTCTATGTCGGTCATGTTGAAGCCTGCGGCCTCGAACTCTGCCCGTGTAGGCACGTTGCGCCCATCCTGTTGGGCGTTGTAGAAAAGGGTCAGGATGCCCGACTCTCCGAATTGAGAGAAGTCATAGATCTCTCTCGATGCGGAAGCGTCATACTCCTGAGCACTTAAACACTGTGAGCTCCCTATCGCGAGGGCAGCCAGTGCGGTAAGAATGATTCTTCTCATAGCTTTAAGTTTTTTAAAGGGTTAGTAATAGGGGTGTATTGTTTAGAAGTTTGGAACGTCGGCATCCCACCAGATGCGTGTGGCCTGATAGTCCTCGCCGCCGAGGGCTTCGAGGCCCGTCTCGGTGATGTCGGCCACAGAAGCGTCGTCGGTATCGGGGAATGGAGCGCGGCGTATGATGTCGCCATAGCTTAGCGTGCCGTCGCCCTCATCGGCGTTAAGCACGGGGAAGAGTCGGGGATAGCCTGTGCGGCGCAGGTCTGTCCACGCCTCGAAGCTGTTGGGGAAGCCTGCAATGTACTTCTGTGTGATGATTTTCTCCAGCTTTATCTCCTGACTGTCTCCCTCGTTCCATGCTACGCCTACTTTCGTCACACTCGGTTCATCCGGCACCATGCCGAGAGGGTCATGGTAAGTGTACGGCAGGGCTTCGTCGAGGGCGAGGTAATCCTCAACGAGCATATCGTATTCCTCGTGGAAATAGGTCTCAGAGCGCTCGAAGAGGTAGGCATTGCGTATGCCGCGCTCGTAGAAGTCGCGGGCCGAACCGCCCATGTTCCATCCGCGCACGGCACCCTCGGCCCGCAGGAAGTCCACCTCGGTGAGCTTCATCAGGTAGAGCGGAGCCTGAGCCATGTAGTCGGCATCGAAGACGCTGTAGTTGAGCATCGGGTTCGTTGCGGAGCTTTGGCCCATGCCCGGATGTATGCCTTCGCGCAGGCCTACGATGCGAGTGTCAGCCTCCAGCACCTCGCCGGTCTTGGTGTTGACGATGGCTCCCCCGTTGTTTTTGAAGAAGGGGTAGTCGCCTTTGGTGTAAGGATGGTCGAGACTTAGCAGAAGGCTCTCGAATGATGCGCTGAGGCGTGCGTCGCCCCACGAGATCCATATCATGTTCAGCGGGTGGCCGAAGCCAAGTTGGAAGCCGTAAAGCCCGAATTCCTGGTCGGTGCTCTCGATTACGCCGCCAGCCACGGCCTCTTCAGCCCATTGGCGTGCCTGTTCAGGTTCCACCTTCACGCAGTGCATGGCCATGCGCAGCTTCAGCGAGTTGGCCAGGCGGATCCATTCGTCGACACCCGTGCGGCCGTAGAACTTGTTCTGGCAGACGTCGAGGTTCTCGTTCATGAGCTTCTGCAGCTTCTGCTTGTACCAGTCCGGGCGGCTGTCGTAGTGCGCCAGACATTCGGTGATCGAGCTGATGTGGCTGATGATAGCCTTGTAGATATGCTCAGCCCCGACATAGGTGAATGGCGACGTCTGCTTGTTTGTCAGGAAGTCGTCGTAGGGGAAGGCGCCGTGGATGTCTGTGATTTCCTGCGATGCCTGGTCGAAGAGCAGCAGGTAGATGGCCTTCATCTCGGGGATGGAGTCTACGGCAGGATGGTTGAGCAGCGGCACCATGGCGTTCTTGACGATGAGGTAGGAGCTGTTAGGCCCTGGGTTGAACTCCACGCTGATGTCGTAGGTCGACTGCAGCGTGCCGTACATGAAGTCGTAGTGCGGCACGGTGGTGTACTGAGCATAGTTGTCCGGTCCGAGCGAGTACTGCCGCTGGTAGGCATGTTCGCCCGGGAAGTCGCCGTTCTTGCCGCCGCGCATGGCATATTGTCCGCCCTTGGCCTGCCGCAGATAAGTGTCGAGAGAGGCGAGCGCGGCGTCGAATTCTTCCTCGGTGATGCTTATGTTGTAGTCGATATTAGCCGGGTTGCCGCGATGTACTGTCGGGTCGACGACCTTCTGGTCTACGGTCAAAGTGTCCAGCGGGGAGTCGAAGTCGAGGCAGGATGTCAGGCCCATGGCCGCGATGGCAACGGTTGCCAAGCTGAGAAAAGTATTTCGTTTCATAATTATCAGAAGGTTAGTTTTACGTTGAAGCCGAAGGAGCGGGTAGAAGGCGTGTTGAAAAGTTCGAAACCGCCCAGACCGTTACCCGTAGAGAGCGAGACGTCGGGGTCTACGGGCGCGTCCTTGTAGATGAAGAAGAGGTTGCGGGCGATGAACGAGAGCGCTATGTCCTTGTTCTCGCCGAAGACATCTTTGAAGGTGTAGGCCAGCGAGAGTTCGCGCAGGCGGAAGTTAGTGGCGTCATAGACATAGAGCGGCGAGTACTGGCTGCCGCGTGCGCCCATCACTTGATAGTAGTTCTTCACGCCAATGGTGTTGCCGCTGCCGTCGGGCAGGTACATCGCAGGCTGTCCGTCGGCCGTGTAGAGGTCGTGGCTCACAGCGTAGTCGCGGGCGTCGGCCGTACGCTCTGAGAGGCCCATCTGGTCGAGGAATGCCTCTGTCAGCGAGATCACCTTGCCTCCTATGCGCCCGTTGATGAGGAACGAGAGCTGCAGGTTCTTCCAGTTTATGGTGTTGCTCCAGCCCAGTTGGTACGGCGAATTCATGTTGCCTATGTACTTGGTGTAGAGTCCCTGCTTAAGGATGTTGCCTGTCGAGGACAGGAAGATGGTGCCGTCGTCGTTGTGGCGGATGTCGCGGACATACATGTCGCCGAAGGAATCGCCCTCGGTGTAGCGTACGCGCACGCCGGCAACATCGGTGTAGACGCGGTTCTTGCGGCCGAGATCGTCGGTGCCTACGCTCAGGATCTTATTCTTGTTGTAGGAGAAGTTCACGGCTGTGCGCCAGCGCACGTTGGGTCCGAAGCGGAAGTTGTAGCCCAGTGTGGCCTCGACACCCTGGTTGCGCAGCGAGGCCACGTTGTCCCACACGACGATGCCAGCCGTGTTGCCAATGCCCATGTACAGGTCCTTGATGGTGCTGTTGTAGTAGGTCACGTCGAAGCTCAGGCGGTTGTCGAGGAACAACAGCTCCAGACCTGTCTCGAACGAGTGCGTCTCCTCGGGCTTCACGTCGCGCAGGAGGGTGCTTGAGGCTCCGAGTGCTCCGGTGCGATTGTTCCCGCCTACGGCATAATAGAGCCGCGAGGGCACGGAGTTACCCACTTGAGAGTAGGAGATACGATACTTGGCGTAGGTCCACCATTCCGGCAATTTAATGATGTCGCTCAAGAGCGCATTGGCGCCGGCGCCGAAGTAGTTGTAGGCCTGCGGCTTGCCGGGGAACTGGCGGAACACGCGGTACTCGTCGCGTCGCCACGAGGCATCGACGTAGATGCGCTCGCGCCATCCCACCTGAGCCGTGGCCAGCCAGGCACGATCCCAGTTGTTGCTACGGCTTTCCGATGTCACGCCTGAGCTGCCCGAGGTGGTGTCGAAGCGGTTCACGGCCGTGTTGAGCTGCTGGTTGAGCGGGTCGACATAGGTGGCATTGCCGATGTAGGTGCCGTAGTAGTCGTTGTGTATCGTGTGGCCTGTCCAGCCTACATTGGCGCTGAGGCTCCATGTGTCGGCGAAAGTCTTGTCGTAGTTGAGCATATAGTCTACGTAAAGCTCCGTCTTGCTATCGCGGCGTTTGTTGTAGGTGCCGAAGTCGTACATCGATTCGGTCGAGAACGTAGTGGCGTAGCGCACTCCTTGTTCCTGGTATTTGTCGTAGTCGAAGTTGAATCGTGCCTGCGCTGTGAGTCCGTCGACTATCTGGAGGTTGCCCTGGAAACTGCCGTAGACGCGATCTTCCTTGTTCGTTCCGCGATTTTGGTGAAGCAACCAGTATGGATTGTTCTGCCGCGCATCCATATAGGCATAGTTCATCATGGGCCCTGTGAGGTCGGCGCGGTCGTTTTGGCGGATGTATCCGTTGTCGGTCTGCACGTAGTGTCCTTGCTCTTCCGAGAGCCAGTGTGCGTCGGGCGTGACATAGTTGTCGCGATAGTATGCCATGTCGATGTTGCGCGGCGCGGTGTAGAGGTGGTAGATGGGGTTGCCTGCGGTGCCGCCGCCTATACGGTTACGCGTACGCGTCTGGGCGTAGTTCAATGAGGCGTTGAGCGTGAGGCGCTCCCAGAGTTTGTACGTCTGGCGTAAGGCTATGGTGTTGCGGTTGTAGTTGTTGGTCTCTATGAGTCCGAGGGCGTGAGTGTTAGCCACAGAGACGTAGCTCTGCACTTTCTCTGTGCCGCCAGAGACGGCTACAGAGTTGTTCGTCGTGACGCCCGTGCGGTAGAAGTCGGCCACGTCGTCCACGCCTTTGTTCCGGAGATGTATCTCGCGTTCGTATGGCATCTTCTCCGTCTGCCGTGCCATGGCCGATGTCGGCGAGTTGCTGATGAGGCCTCCCCATCCGTTGGCCTCGCCCAGATAACCCTGTGCGTCCACGGCTGCGCCGTAGCGGCTTTGTATCTTAGGCGTTGTCAGTGGCACGTCGAAGGTCACGTTGCCCGTGTATGTCACGTCGAGCTTGCCGCTGCGTCCCTTCTTGGTCGTAATCATCAGCACGCCGTTGGCCGCCCGCGAGCCATAGAGCGCTGCGGCGTTGGCGCCTTTGAGCACGTTGATGCTCTCGATGTCGTCGGGGTTGATCATCGAGAGAGCATCGCCGCCTTCGGTGGAGATGTATTCGGTAAGGTTCTGTGAGTCGTTGGTTTGGTTGCGAATGTCATTGGTCATTGGTATGCCGTCGATGACGATGAGGGGCGATGAGTCGCCAATGATTGACTTCGCACCTCGGAGCA
This sequence comes from Bacteroidaceae bacterium, assembly GCA_017469685.1. Taxonomy (GTDB): domain Bacteria; phylum Bacteroidota; class Bacteroidia; order Bacteroidales; family Bacteroidaceae; genus Physcousia. Next base: position 16,647 of record JAFUFW010000080.1, read on the forward strand.
CAATCTTCGATGCTCCGCCGGCTCCGCCGGCACTCGGGGTCACGGTGACGCCGGCCACCTTGCCTTCGAGCGAGTTGGCTATGTTGCTCTCCTGCACGCGCATGAACTCGTCGGCCTTAATCTGCTGCGTGGCGTAGGTGAGCGACTTCTCCTTTCGCAGGATACCCATTGCTGTGACCACCACTTCCTGTATGTCGTGGGCGGCTGCGGGCACCATCTTTACGCGTATGCTGCTTCGTCCGGCTGTGGCTATCTCCTGCGTGTCGTAGCCCATGTAAGAGACTATGAGCACAGGGTTAGCCACAGACGTTGTGATGTTGAAGCGGCCATCCATGTCTGTCAGCATACCCTCGGTGGTGCCCTTCACCTTCACGGTGGCACCGATGAGGGGCTCGTTGAACTCGTCGAGCACCACGCCTGCCACGCTGTGTCGCTCGTCGGCCTGCTGGGTGAAGCCTGAGGGCTCATTCGGGGCCGCTTGAGCGTAAGGTGCAAAGGCGAGTGCTGCACAAAGTAATACGGTTGTTCTGAGGTAGGTTTTCATATTTGCAGGTCTCAAAATAAAGAATTAAATGGTGGAAAGTGAAAAGTGGAAGAGTGATGAATCGGGGGTGAATAGCGAAAGGATTAGAAATGTAAGAGTGAAAAGCGGAAAATGGGATTTAGTATTGAAGGCTGATTTAAAGGTAATCTTTATTTTTCACTTTTCACTCTTTCACTTTTCATTCTATTTGTCTATGAGCTTGGCGCTGAGCTTCTCGAGCATGTCGCGCGTCATGGCTGCTATGCCGAAGTTGGGTCGCCAGCCCCATTCCTCGCGTGCGGCAGTGTCGTCGAGGCTGTCGGGCCAGCTCTCTGCTATGGCTTGCTTGAGCGGGTCCACCTGATATTCCATCTCGAAGTCGGGGCAGCGCTTCTTGATCTCGGCGAAGATTTTCTCGGGTGGAAAGCTCATTGCCGTGACGTTGAATCCATTGCGGTGTATGAGCTTGTCGGGGTTGGCTTCCATGAGCTCGATGGCAGTGCGCAGGGCGTCGGGAATGTACATCATGTCCATGCGTGTGCCTTCAGCAATGGGGCAGATGAATTTCTCTTCGCGTACGGCGGCGTAGAAGATGTCGACGGCGTAGTCGGTGGTGCCGCCTCCGGGAGGTGTCACGTAGCTGATGAGGCCCGGGAAGCGCACCGAGCGGGTGTCGACGCCATACTTCGTGTGGTAGTAGTCAGAGAGGAGCTCTGTTGTGACCTTTGACACGCCATAGATAGTGCGCGGGCGCTGAATGGTGTCCTGCGGGGTGAGCTCGTGCGGAGTGTTGGGCCCGAAGGAACCGATGCTTGAGGGGGTGAACACGGCACACTGGTTCTCGCGTGCCACCTCGAGGACGTTCCACAGCCCGTCGATACCTATCTTCCACGCCAAGCGCGGTTTCTGCTCGGCCACGACGCTGAGCAGTGCGGCCAGGTTGTAGATGGTGTCGATCTTGTGCTCTCGCACGATGGCCGCCAGTTGCTCGCCGTTAGTGACGTCGGCAATTGCTGAAGGGCCGCTTTCGGCCAGCTCGCCTTTAGGTTCTGCGCCGGGGATGTAGCCCGCTACGACGTTAGCGCCGCCGTAGCGGGCACGGAGTTCTTCTGTAAGTTCAGAGCCAATCTGCCCTGTGGAACCAATAACAAGGATGTTTTTCATTTCTGATGATTTGAATTGTTTTAGTTTCTTAAAGTTAGCTTACGGGCACAAAGCTAATGAAAAGTTTTGGGTCGCTTCCAACAAAATTCCACTTTTTTTGCTTTTTCTTACTAATTATCCCAAAATAATGTGCTCTTTTATATGTGTACTTAGCAAAATAGATTAATTTTGCAACGCAATTTAGGTTTACTATATACTGTGTACCATAATTCCAAAACGTAAAACCAATAAGAACCATGTACGGAAAAATGCAAGAACATCTTCAGCAGACGCTGAAGGAAATCCGCGAGGCCGGCCTCTACAAGGAGGAGCGTCTCATTGAGAGCCAGCAGGCTGCTGCCATCCAGGTGGCAGGCAAGGAAGTGCTCAACTTCTGCGCCAACAACTACCTTGGCCTGAGCAATCATCCCCGTCTCATCGAGGGCGCAAAGAAAATGATGGACCGTCGCGGCTACGGCATGTCGAGCGTGCGCTTCATCTGCGGCACGCAGGATGTTCACAAAGAGCTGGAGGCTGCTATCAGCCGCTTCTTCAAGACCGAGGACACCATCCTCTACGCTGCCTGCTTCGACGCCAACGGCGGTGTCTTCGAGCCGCTGCTTACCGAGGAGGATGCCATCATCTCCGACGCTCTCAACCACGCATCTATCATCGACGGAGTGCGCCTCTGCAAGGCCAAACGCTACCGCTATGCCAACGCCGACATGGAGGATCTTGAGCGCCAGCTCATTGCAGCTCAGGAGCAGCGCTTCCGCATCGTCGTCACCGACGGCGTGTTCTCGATGGACGGCAACGTCGCACCTATGGACAAGATCTGCGACCTGGCCGAGAAGTACGACGCCCTCGTAATGGTCGACGAGAGCCATTCGGCAGGAGTCGTAGGCCCCACGGGCCGAGGCGTCAGCGAGTTCTTCCAGACTTACGGACGTGTCGACATCTACACAGGCACCCTCGGCAAAGCCTTCGGCGGCGCTATGGGCGGCTTCACGACGGGTCGCAAGGAGATCATCGAGCTCCTGCGCCAGCGCTCGCGCCCCTACCTCTTCTCCAACTCGCTCGCTCCGGGCATCGTAGGTGCTGCCCTCGAGGTGTTTAAGATGCTCGATGAGAGCAACGAACTGCACGACCGCCTCGTGGAGAACGTCACGTACTTCCGCGATAAGATGATGGCCAGCGGCTTCGATATCAAGCCCACACAGAGCGCCATCTGCGCCGTGATGCTCTACGACGCGCCCCTCTCGCAGCGCTTCGCTGCCCGCCTGCAGGACGAAGGCATCTACGTCACCGGTTTCTACTATCCCGTAGTGCCGAAGGGTCAGGCCCGAATTCGCGTGCAGATCAGCGCCGGCCATGAGCGCGAACACCTCGACAAGTGCATCAATGCCTTCATCAAGGTAGGCCGTGAATTAGGAGTGCTGAAATAAGCATTCTTGAGTGTATCGAAAAAAAGGCTTAAGGGTTTCCGCCAAAACCCTTAAGCCTTTTTGCAAAAACCCTTAAGGGTTTCGACCAAAACCCTTGGCCCTTTTTTTAACACTTTGGAACGCCTCAGTCGACGTAGTACACTCGTTTCACCCTTGGCGACACGCCGGTGAGGATTTCGTAGGGTATCGTGTCGATGGCATCGGCCAGCACCGTGGGTGGCAGCTCGGGGCCGAAGATGATGGCCTGGTCGCCTTCGCGGCACTCGATGTCGGTGACGTCGATCATGCACACGTCCATGCAGATGTTGCCCACGTAGGGAGCCCGCTGCCCGTTGACGAGGCAGAAGCCGCGGCCACAGCCGAGGTGGCGGTTCAGACCGTCGGCATAGCCTATGGGCAGGGCTGCAATGCGGCTGTCGCGTGTGAGGTGACCTCTGCGCGAGTAGCCTACAGTGTCCTCTTTAGGCACTTCATGGATCTGCAGGATAGTAGTCTTGAGCGTTGAGATTGGGGTGAGTATTCCACCTCCGGTGCCGGCCGATGGAGCAGGGAAGTCGCCAGGGTAAATGCCGTAGAGACCTATGCCGAGGCGCACCATGTCCAGGTGGCGCTCAGGGAAGTGCACTATGCCGGCAGAGTTGCAGATATGGCGCAGGATGGGGTAGGGGAAGGCCTGCTGCAGGCGCCCCGTGGCTGTGCAGAAAAGTTCCCACTGGCGGGTGGAGAAAGCGTCGAAGTCTTCGCTGTCGGACCCCACGAAATGGCTGAAGACGGAGCGGGGCACGAGGGCTTTCTGGCCGTGCAGACGATCGATGAGCGCCGGCAGATCACGCACGGGGTCGAAGCCTAAGCGGTGCATACCGGTGTCGAGCTTCAGATGAATGGGGAAGCCCGTGATGCCCTCGCGCTCGGCGGCGTGGATGAGGGCGTCGAGGAGACGGAAACTGTAGACCTCAGGCTCCAACTGATGTTCGAAGAGCGTGCGGAACGACGACATCTCAGGGTTCATAATCATCACGTTGCCCGTGATGCCGGCGCGGCGCAGCTCCACGCCCTCGTCGGCTACGGCGACAGCGAGATAGTCCACGCCCTGATCCTGAAGCGTCTTGGCAACTTCTACGGCTCCGGCGCCATATGCTGAGGCTTTCACCATGCACACCATCTTCGTCTCAGGCCGCATATATGAGCGGAAGTAGTTGAGGTTCTGGACGACGGCAGAGAGATTAACCTCGAGGATGGTCTCGTGAACCTTCTGCGTCAGTGCGTCGGCAAGGCGGTCAAAGCGTGCCTGGCGCGAACCTTTGATTAGGATGACGCGGTCCGTAAGTTCCTGTACTAAAGGGCTGCCAAGCAGTTGCTGCGTGTCGTCGAAGAGGCGCATGTGGGCTGGCTGAAGGGCCTCGCCGAGGCACATCATACCCGACGTCACCTCGCGGCCTACGCCGATGAGCTCACTGACCTCGTATTGTTTCATCAGCTCGGCCACGCGGCTATAGAGATCTGTCACGCTGAGGCCTGTCTGCTTGATGTCGGAGAGGATGAGCGTGCGGCGGCGATGGCTGCTCTCAGGGCGGCGGCGCATGAAGTCGAGAGCTATCTCGAGCGAGCCGAGGTCGCTGTTGCAGGTGTCGGTGATTAGTGTGCTGCCGCCGCGACCCTCTTTCACTTCGAGGCGCATGGCCACAGGCTCCAGATGAGTGATGCGTTCGCTGATGACAGCGTCGCTCAGGCCCATATAGCGGCACAGGCAGATGCAGTGGCACACATTCTCGAGGCTGGCAGCGTCGGTGGAGGGGAGACCGGACAGGTCGAAACCTTCACTTGGCTGTTCGTGGCCATCGCCAGAACCCACTTTGAGCTTGCCGCCCTCGATTTGCCAGCCTATAAGCTCGCCCTTGAAGCCGCTCGCTGCAATGCACTCAGCTACCATCTCGTCTGTAGTATTATATATAAGTACGCGCGCGTGAAGGAACAGGCGCAGCTTCTCAATGCACTTCTCGCGGCGGTCGGCAAAGTTCTCGTCGTGGGCAGAGCCCAGATGTGTCAGTATGCCAATAGTGGGCTGGATGATACTCTCCAGGGCTGCCATCTCGCCCGGCTCGCTGATGCCGGCCTCGAAGATGCCGAGCTCTGTCAGTTCGGTAAGGCGCCATACCGACAGGGGCACGCCTATCTGCGAGTTCCACGAGCGAGGTGAGCGCGTGATGTTGAAATCGGGAGAGAGTAACTGGTAGAGCCACTCTTTGACTATCGTCTTACCGTTGGACCCCGTGATGCCTACCACGGGGATGTTGAAAGCCTCGCGATGGCGCTCAGCAAGGCGTTGCAAGGCCTTCAGAGGCGACGGCACAATGAGGTAGTTGGCGTCGGCTTCGGGCGATTCGGGCATTTGGCCCACTACGAAGGCGCGTACTCCCCGGCGGTAGAGCTCAGGGATGTAGCGGTGGCCGTCGTTCTTCTGTGTGCGGATAGCAAAGAACAAGGTCTGCTCGGGGAATACCAGGGAGCGGCTGTCGGTCAGCAGCCAGTCTATCTGGGTATCGATAGTGCCCACACGATGGGCACCGATGAGTGTGCTGATAAGGGATATGCTATTCATGTTATTCTATTCATGCCGATGCTTAGCGGCTGACGTCGAGCGCAATGCCTGCGCCCCGGCTGTCGGCGCCCATCGGGGGATTTTCCTTTATAATCTCGAGGTGAATGGCCGTGGCCGTGCGAAAATGCGAGAAGAGAGACGAACAGATGCGCCCCCCTACGTGCTCCAGCAACTGTGAGGGCACGGCCATTTCTGCTTTTACTACTTCGTAAACATCAGCGTATGAGATGGTTCCTTCGAGCTCATCAGTAGCAATGGCTCGGGAAAAGTCGGTCGTGATGCTCAAGTTGACAATAAAAAAGCCCCCCACGACGCGCTCCTGTGGGAGCACGCCATGGCGGGCAAATATTCTCACGTCCTTCAAAAGGACTTTACTTTCTTGAACTTTCAATTCTCAATCTACAATCTTCAATCTTCAATGTTCAATTTACAATCCTCAATCTTCACTATCCGCATCTGCTGGCACCGCAGTTGGTGCAGATGAGGCAGCCCTCTTGATAGACTAATGTCTCCTGGCCGCAGTTGGGGCATACCTGACCCTTGGCGGCTGTGCCGTCCTGGATGTATTTCTTCAGGGCGCGTTCAACGCCGTTCTTCCACGTGTTGATGGTCTCGTCGTTGAGCGAGAGCTGGCCTACGAGGCGGATAACGTGGTCGAGAGGCATCCGGTAGCGAAGCACGCCAGAGAGCAGCTTGGCATAGTTCCAGTATTCGGGGTTGAACTTCTCAGAGAGGCCCTCGACGGTGGTCTTGTAGCCGCGCTTGTTCTCGAACTGGAAGTCGTAGCGCTTTGTGCCGTCGGGGTTAAGCTGCTTGATGATGCGGCCCTTCGTGACGCTCTTAGGAAGCATGATGCCCTCCTCGTCGTCCTGCAGACCCGTGAAGATCTCGTAGGGATAACCGTTCAAAAGACCTACGAAAGCCACCCACTTCTCTTTGTTGTTCTGGAAACGGACGACGTCGCAGTCGAGAACGTCGGGGCGTTTCTCCACCACTTCGGGCGGACGGCATTCCTGAATGGGCTTCTCGCTGCCGGTCTCCAGCGAGGGAGTGTCCTGTTGCTCGCCTTCGGATTTCTTCTCACTCTTCTTCTTGCTCACGCTGATCATCACGCCGCTACGGGAACCGTCGCGATAGATGGTGCAGCCTTTGCAGCCGCTGCGCCAGGCTTCCATGTAGAGGTCGTTCACCAACTGCTCGTCGACGGAGTTGGGAAGGTTCACGGTGACGCTGATGCTGTGGTCCACCCATTTCTGGATGGCGCCCTGCATGCGTACCTTCATGAGCCAGTCGACATCGTTGGCTGTTGCTTTGTAGTAGGGCGACTGCTCCACGAGCTCGTCAACCTCCTCCTGAGTGTAGCGTCGCTCGGTGTCGAGTCCGCAGACTTTCATCCAGGTCAGGAACTTATGATGGTAGACAATGTACTCCTCGAAAGCATCGCCCGTCTCGTCGACAAAGTCTACGTGAACCTCTGGGTCGTTGGGGTTGACTTTGCGGCGACGCTTATAGACGGGCATAAACACAGGCTCGATGCCGGACGTAGTCTGCGTCATGAGCGAGGTGGTGCCTGTCGGTGCAATGGTGAGGCAGGCTACGTTGCGGCGGCCGTACTTGACCATGTCGTCATATAGCTTGGGGTCGGCGGCTTTGATGCGCTGAATGAAGGGATTGTGCTCTTCGCGCTTGGCGTCAAACATCTCGAACGCTCCACGCTCGCGAGCCATCTCTACGCTGCTGGCATAAGCGCTGAGGCACACGGTTTTCTGCACTTCGACAGCGAAATCAGTGGCCTCCTGCGTGCCGTAGCGCAGACCCAGGGCTGCCAGCATGTCGCCCTCGGCAGTGATGCCCACGCCCGTACGGCGGCCCATGCTGCTCTTGCGCTGAATCTTCTGCCAGAGCCTGCGTTCTGACGACTTCACCTCTTCGCTTTGCGGGTCAGACTCAATCTTGTTGAGAATAAGCTCTATCTTCTCAAGTTCGAGGTCGATGATGTCGTCCATAATGCGCTGGGCTTTGCGGACATGCTCGCGGAAGAGATCGAAGTTGAACTTGGCATCGCGGGTGAAAGGATTATCAACATACTCGTAGAGGTTGACTGCCAGCAGGCGGCAGGAGTCGTAGGGGCAGAGAGGGATCTCGCCACAGGGGTTGGTGCTTACAGTGCGGAAACCGAGGTCGGCATAGCAGTCGGGCACGCTCTCCCGGAGGATAGTGTCCCAGAAAAGCACGCCGGGTTCGGCGCTCTGCCAAGCGTTGTGCACAATCTTCTTCCACAAAGCGCTGGCATCGATCTCTTTCTCCACCATGGGCTTTTCGCCTTCCACCGGGAACTGCTGCTTGTAGGGCTTGCCCTCTGCGGCTGCCTGCATGAAAGCGTCGTCGATCTTCACGCTGACATTGGCGCCAGTGACCTTGCCCTCGGTCATCTTAGCATCGATGAAAGCCTCGGCGTCGGGGTGCTTGATGCTCACCGAGAGCATGAGAGCGCCGCGACGGCCGTCCTGAGCTACCTCGCGGGTGCTGTTGCTATAGCGCTCCATGAAAGGGACGAGGCCGGTGCTGGTGAGGGCGGAATTCTTTACAGGGGAGCCTGCAGGGCGGAGATGAGAGAGGTCGTGGCCTACGCCGCCGCGGCGCTTCATCAGCTGCACCTGCTCCTCATCGATGCGGATGATGGCACCATACGAGTCGGCATTGCCTTCGAGGCCCACCACGAAGCAGTTTGATAGCGAAGCCACCTGGAAGTGGTTGCCAATGCCAGTCATGGGCGAGCCGGCGGGGATGATGTAGCGGAAATGGTCGAGAAGGTCGAATATCTCCTGCGCCGACATCGGGTTCTTGTACTTCTTTTCGATGCGGGCCACTTCGTTGGCGATGCGCCAGTGCATGTCGGCCGGACTCTTCTCATAGATGTTCCCGAAAGAGTCCTTCATCGCATACTTGTTGACCCACACGCGGGCGGCGAGTTCATCGCCCGCAAAATAGTCTAATGAAGCCGCGAAAGCTTCGTCGTAGGTATAAGTCTGTTCCACAATAATATAGGGTAAAATGATTTGTAAGTAGTTCGTCGTGTAAAACCATACGGCGGTGCAAAGCTACAAAACTTTTCACTTTCGGCAAACTTCTAAAGAAATTATTTTAAAATAATTTTCCTTTTTGTGATACTTGAACGCCAGTGCTTGCGTGAGGGTACAAAAAAAGGCTCGCGAAGGCGAGCCTGAAATGGCAAGAAAATCAAAGGGTTATCTCATACGTGGGCGCTCATTCTCTTCCTTGTAAGCTGCTACGCCTATGGCATCCATGACGATGAGGGTTGAATCGTAGCCGGCAGGAGTGAAAAACATTACAGCACCGTTGGGCAGCATCCACTGGTAGCCGCGCTCCGTCTCGTCAAAAACTTCTCCATAGCGGGCGCACAGAGAGTCGAGGTAGACATTCTGGTCGATATGCTTCGGCTGTGCCATAAGTCTGTACACCGTGCGGCTGTGCTTAGTGTAGCTGACTTGTACGTAGCATGAGTTGCCGCAAACGGTGCCTTTGAAGATAAAGGCATTTTCGTTGCCGAGCCGCTTTGAAAGTGTGAAGCCGCGCTTCTGGAGTGTCTTGGAGAACTCGTAGATGTCGCCTTTCACTTCGATGCCCTCGAAGAGTATGTGCTCTGTAGTGGCAGCTGTGGATGTGGTGTCTGCTGCCGGCTCTTCGCCTGCAACGCCCTGGGCCTTAGCCGAGAGGGCACTAAGGCAGACGAATAAGGAAAATAAAAGCTGTCGCATAGTCATGATAGTGTTTGCTGTGGAGCACTTTTGGTGTGCTGTTGCATTCTCTGCTACAAAGATAGTCATTATTGCTGATATGCAATGCTTTCGGAACAAGTTTTTTAGTTTTGGACATAAAAAAAGGCTTACCTTGTGAGTAAGCCTTCGAGTTCTGTGATATGTTGCCGGAATGCCTCGTCGCTTTGCAGCCTTTGAGAGACGGCCTGGCAGGAGTGAATCACCGTGGCATGCCCTCGCTTGCCCACAAAGGCACCTATCTTCGTGGTGCTAAGGCGTGTGTGTTGTTGTGCCAGGTACATCACCACCTGCCGTGCCAGCACTACTGGTGCCCGGCGCGTTGCCGACAGGACGTCGTCGCGGTCGATGCAGAAATAGTTGCATGTGCGTGTGAGGATGTCGTCGAGTGTGAGTGCTGTGTGTTGCCTGCTGATGCCTACGGTGCGGCTGATTACGCGCTCGGCCAGCGCAAGGTCTATCTCGCAGTCGTTCACTACGCTGTAGGCCATCAGTGAGGTTAGAACGCCCTCAAGGTCGCGGATGCTCTTGTCGACGTGGGCTGCGATATAGTCTACGACAGGCGTCGAGACGCGCAGGCCGTCCTTGCGTATTTTGTAGCACAGGATGTCGCGGCGCAGCGACTGTGTCGGTTTCTCCAACTCGGCCAGCAGGCCCCACTTGAAGCGGGTCAGCAGACGCTCCTCCATGCCTTCGAGGGCTACAGGTGGGCGGTCGGAGGTAAGGATGAGCTGCTTGCCGTTCTGATGCAGGTGGTTGAAGATGTGGAAGAACGAGAGCTGTGTCTTGTGCATCGTTGCTAACTCCTGTATATCGTCAATGATGAGCACGTCAATGCTTTGGTAGAAGGCGATGAAGTCGTTGACGGTGTTGCGCCGCACGCTGTCGGTGTACTGCACTTGGAAGAGGTGTGCCGACACGTAGAGAACACGAAGTTCGGGGTGCAATTCCTTCACACGCAAGCCTATGGCATTCACCAGATGGGTCTTCCCTACGCCTGAGCCTCCGTAGATAAACAGGGGGTTGAAAGTAGCCTGATGCGGGTTCTGGGCTATAGCCAGCCCCACAGTGCGCGGGAGTTTGTTGCTATCGCCCTCGACGAAGTTCTCGAAAGTGTACTCGGCCTTGAGCTGAGAGTCGAGGTGCTGCAGAGCGCGCGGGCTGGCATTCAGGCCGTCATGGCGTACCACGGTCGATGGGGTAGTGGCGCGTTCTGTGCCCTCCTCGCGCGTACTTATATTATTCTGAGCGTCTATCTTCACCTCATAGCGCAGGCGTACACCCTGTCCGTACTGCTGGTGCAACACGGCGCGCAGGAGCTTCAGGTAGTGTTCCTCGATATATTCACGCACAAAGGGACTGGGCACTGACAGCGTCAGCATCTGCTCGTCGTCGTCGAAACCGACGAAGCCGAGAGGCGCAAACCACGTGTCGTACTGCTGGCGGCTGACGTTGCTTTCTATCATCCGCAGACAGTGCGCCCAGCGCGGGTCGATTGCTGTTGCTGTATGGCTTTTCATTCCCTTGGTAAAGTGTGAATATAAATGGGGGGCGATTTGCGTTTGCAAAGGTAGATATTTTTTTGTTATTTGCAAAATGAGCCGTAAACAATGCCACACTGAAAAAAGGTTCTAAAAGACACGTTTTCAATGCATTTTTATTTTGTACCTAAAACAAGTCTTTTTAAGCTATTGCATACAATAAACACCTTGATTATTAAATGATTGGAGCGCCTGCTCAAGCAGGCGCTCCAAAACAATCTTTGCAGGCTAAACGGCAATGTCTTAAGTCGTTAGCGACTGCTTATGGAATTCTTTTTAAAAGAAAGAATTATTTGTAATTATTCTTTTTATTAAAACTTTTTTGTGGACGTTGGCACCCTTATTCAAGGATCTCTTTTTCCGGTTCTGCGGGCTTCTCCTTCTTGCCGAAGACAGAGAAGTGTACGTAGCGCTTGGGATGTGCCTTAAGGTCTTCCACCAGCCGGGCTGCGCCGTCAGTAGTGCGGGTGAGGTTGCCGTAGAGGGTAGTGTCGTTAAGCAGCAGTCCCACATTATTGTCTGTTGAGCTGAGGCGCTCTGTCATCTGGTTGACGTTGTTCATCGCACCGTCCACCTTGGCCATAGTGCCTTCGAGGTCGAGACTGTTGAGCTTCTGTGTCAGTGTTGCCACGTTCTGTCCGGCAGCAGTGAACGTCGAGGCCATCTGTGGCACGTCCTTTTCTAAGAGCTTGTTAAGGCCGCGCGAACTCTGGTCGAGGTTAGCTGTCAAGGTCTCAGCATTTGCCAGAATCTTCTTGATGTTGGGGTCAGAGGCAAGGGTGTTGAGGCTCGTCAGCAGCGAGTCCACCTTCGTCAGTGTCTGCTCCAGCTTAGGCACCAGCTCTGCGGCCTTGGCCATAAGGCCGTTGTTTTCGGCCGAGGGTATCGTGTCGCCCACGGCATAGCGCTCCACGGGGCTGTTGCCCATGAGCAGGTTCAGTGTGCAGCCGCCCAGCATGGCTTCGTCGAGAACGGCGGTGGTGCCGGCCGGTATGCGCATACCATGCTCCACAGAAATCTGGACAATGACGCCCGTGCCCGGGTGGTCGTAGTCATAGCGAATGTCAGAGACTATACCTACATCGTAGCCGTCGGCATAGACGGGACTCGATTTAGCCAGCGCCTTGGCATTGCGGAAATTGATGTAGTAAGTGTCCTGCGTTGAGAAGAGCTGCACGCCCTGCAGGAATTTTATTGTGAAGAACAGCAGCACCAGTGCTATGATGCCAGTCAGTCCTATCTTTGCTTCTCTCGATATCTTCATAGATTACATTTTCTTAATTCCTTTAACTTCCATGTTTTTTCCCTTAGTTTACTTCAGAGCTGTATTTCTTTATCGCCTCGTAGATGCTGCGAGCGAGCTCATCCACGCCGCGCTGGCTCGTGAGGTAGCTCTCCTCGCTCTGTGTGGTGATATATCCCAGTTCCACCAGGCACGACGGCATTGACGTAGCCCTCAGAACGAGGAAGCCGGCCTGGTGAACGCCCTTGTCCACGCGTCCTGCCGAACGGAACTGTTTCTGTATCATCTGCGCCAGCTTCACGCTGCGCTCCATGTTCTTATCCTGCATGAACTCGAAGATGATATACGACTCCGAACTCTTGGGGTCGAAACCCTCGTAGCGGCTCTCGTAGTCCTTCTCGAGAATGATGGCAGAGTTCTCGCGCTTTGCCACAGCCAGGTTGTCGGCTGCGCGGTGCATACCCAGAGTGTAGGTCTCCGAGCCGCGGCCCTGAGCCCCTTTGGGCAGGGCATTGGTGTGTATGCTTATGAAGAGGTCTGCCTTAGCCCTGTTGGCTATGGCCGCGCGCTCGCTCAGCTCCACGAAAACGTCCGTCTTGCGGGTATAGACCACCTTCACGTCCTTCAGGTTTTTTTCTACGAGCCGCCCTACGGCCAGTGTCACCGCCAGGTTGATATTCTTTTCCTTGCCTGTCTTGCCAAGCGCGCCAGGGTCCTTGCCCCCGTGGCCTGCGTCAAGCACCAGCGTGAACGAGCCTGCAGCAGAAGCTGTTAAGCACAGCATCAACGTCAGCATCGTCAAAAGAATCTTTTTCTGTATCATATATCTTTAATCTCTAATCTTTTTTCCACCTGCTCCAGTGATCCGTCCTTGACGATAACCCGTTTGTCCTTGTCGAGTAAGTACATCGAAGGCAGTGCCGGCAGGAAGTACGTCTGGTCATGCATGATCTTGCCTGCAGGACTGCGGCCTTCGCTCCAGTTGCGGGGCAGGGTGGGGCGCATCTGCATCCACGCCTTAACGTTGTCGTCGGGATATATCGAGACGACCTTCAGGCGGCGGTCGCCGGAGATCACTTTGCTGTCCATGATCTTTGGCATTAGCTCGTGGCAGTGCTCGCACTCCGGGTCCGAGAACACCACCAGCGTAAGCTCGCTCTGCAGGTCGTAAAGGCGATGTCGCTGCCCCATGCGGTCCAGATATTCGAAGTCGGCGGCCTGTGTCCCTGGCTGGTTCCTTGTCACCATCTTCAGGCGGAAGTCCATGCGGCTGCGTTGTGCCTCGTCGAGGACAGGCGATGCCAGCAGGCCGCGCAGCATCTGTTCGTACGTCACGTCGTTGCGCAGCGGTGAGTTGGGGTTGCCAAGGTAATGGCCCGTGAGGCTGTCGAAGCGCTTCATCAGGCGCACATCCTTACCAATCCTCTTCATCAGCCCAGCCACGGCAGTCTTCTGTGTCGCCGCGTCGGCATACTGCATAAGATTGATGAACTCCGAGAACCCCTGCTCGCCTACCTGCTCGTTGTAGGTCGAAGCATCGGTGAAGTCATAGCGGCTCCAGAAGTTCTCGAGCACGAAGCGTAGACGGGCCTGCGTGTCAGTCATCAACGTAGGTACCTCAGGGAACGGGAACTGCACATCCTGCGCACTGAGGCCCACGGCACACAATGCGCATAACACCGCAACGAGTATTCTCTTCACATATTTCATATTTCGCCACAAAAGTACAATGAAATCCCGAAAGCAGAAAACTTTCAACCCTTTTTAACGTCTAAAGCTCAAAGATGCAGAAGAAATGCTCAAGGTAAGGATAAGAATTTATTTTTTTTGCTACAAAAAAGCCTGCGCAGAACCTGCGCAGGCTTTGTTTTAGGCGATAGTCAGTAGATCCTTGATAGAATAGACCCGCGTCATATTTTCAAATGTGAAGAACTGATCATCAAGTACCATCCATTTATTCCGGTCTTTGATAGACATGTTTTTGATGTCAGGGAAGAATGATACTGGTATTATTATCTCGCGTCCGTCAGACAAACGTACATCCATTTTTCCACGATGAGCGGTAAAACTTAGGTCTTTGATACCTATATTGACATCTTTCATCTTACACATAACTCTGTCCTCCTAATTTATTTGTTTAAATCAATAGCTATTGTTTTTCTCCTTTGAATGTTTTTGTTATCTGCTCGTTGATAGATTCCCAATAGCTTTCAATGGCAGCTACAATCATCTGATTATCTTTACTTGATAATTCAGAATAAGCAATTTCAATGCATTTCTCACCTTCTGATTCAATTCATATCTTGGCTAAGGAGTGCTGATGATGTAAGCCCTTCCGGAACACATGAACATGTCTTCGGTTATCGTTTATATCTGTTGAAATGGCAATCAGAATAAACATTTTTATAAAGGCCAATTGTCCCATATCTTCCTTTCCTGCTGCAAAGGTAATGTTTTTTTCCTGATCCCACCAAAAAATATCGACAAAAAAGCCTGCGCAGTTATTTGCGCAGGCTTATCATTTATCAATTCGCACAACGGCTTAGTTTTAAATGGCCATATCAGCCCAATCTTCCAGGACTAAGCCTTCTATACGTTCAAAATGTTTAATGTTTGATGTTACGACAATAAGGTCAGAATGTATCGCTGTAGCTCCGATGAGCAAGTCGAACTGGTCGATACGTCGGCCTTGGTGCTCTAATGAATGACGGATCTCGCCATACTCTCGGAAAGCGGGAGCTGCAGGCAGTATTTTAAACAACCGCTCTGTATTTTTGATGTCACTCAACATGCGTTGCTTATCAGCACCTTTTGCCAATCCAAAATACAATTCGGCGATAGAAATCTCAGATACCCAGCAGTTCTTGCGTCCTACAGCTCTGATATGTTCGCGCACACCACCATGACCGCGGAACATCGATATTAGCGTACAAGTGTCTAAAAGATAATTCTTCATGTCATTACCAGGTTTCAACGTCCCTTACTTTTTCGATGTGTGCGCTGCGAAGTGAATCAGCATATTCATTTACTGGTACATCATCGCCCCAGTTACCGGAGAAGCAGGCAAATTCATCGGCCTCAGTCAATTTATCGGCACGTGAAGACTCAATCAGTCGCTCTGCCAGCCATGTCTTATTCCCAGCAGATAGTGACAGACTCTTCAGGTAAGTCCATAATTCATTCATTGCTACAGTACTCATAACTTTCTTTAATTTCTTTCTTTCCTGCCGCAAAGGAACAAATATTTTGCGATACAGCAAAATATTTTGCAGGAAAAAGCCTGCGCAGGTATCTGCGCAGGCTTATCATTTATTGTTTATTATTTCTTCAGTTTAGTTCGTCGAACGCGGCACTGAATAGTTCTTGCCGAAGTACTCTACGTAGAGGAAGAGGCCGACGTCAGATATATTGGCATACTGAATTTGTTGGCGCACATCCTTGAAATAGATGCTCACTTCGCCATTAGTCGGGTAAGTCTTTAGCTGGTAACTGTACCAAAAATCCCAGTAATTGTCCAGCTGTTGGTAGTACCAATAAGTGCGATAGCTTGTATTGGTGGTTGATAATGGATCATCATAATCCTCTTCGAAATCATCCACAGAAAGTAGCCCTATAGTGCTTTCCACACTTACACCAAACAAACCATAGTTGTTCTGTCCCTGAGTGGTGCCATAGGCGTTCAGCGTGTTGGTGGCGAATTTAATCTCAATAGGATATAGCTCTTGAGGATAAACAAGTTCCGTGGGGTCAGGAGTGCCATCTTCAAGGAAATGTGAGTGCTCCATGGGAGGAATCTGGAATGATAGCAAGCAGTCGCCATAGGTGCCAGTACCTACACGTGTCAGCTTTGGATATATCTTATAGCGGAACTGATCGATGACAAAGACATGGATGTAACGAGTCAAACCAGAGTCCTTATGCTTAACTACAATCCATTCTGACTGTAGCTGATCTGTAAGTTTCCCCTCCAATACCGTAGTATGAATCTGGAACTGTTTAGTCGATTCATTATAAGTAAGGGTCAAATCTGAGCAGAATGATTGTTCCTGTTCCCAAGAGACTTCAAAGTCATTTATATTTGTAGAACCTGGTTGATTTACATCACTTGCCATACGGAAAGCAAATTCCATCTCATCGTGTTCGCCCTCTGTGTTGAGTACAACTGATGTTGTCTCAGTGGGGAGGAGAATCTGTAGAGTATAGTTTTCATCGTTGACATCGGTGATGCTGCGGTCAATCTCAATATCCGCATTCATAAACTCATTACCGTTTATGGCATCTTTTAATGTCTCAAAGTAGGCTATATCAGGTGAGAGATGTTTACATGTTACATAGTAGGTGTTGTTGCGGACAATGTCATACTGTACTTTGTCGTTGTCGTTGAGCTTAAGTACATGATAGACTGTTTTCGTAGTACTATTGACCATATATGTAACCTTCAGGATTATCTTGGGATAAGTGCCCTCAAGCGCCGTATTGCCATCTTCAAAGAGGAATTGAGGAGTGAGGGTGTTGGTTGTTCCATTATATGCTACGTCAAAGTTGCCGTCCTCGTTAATACCCTGTTCTTCATCATAGAGCGTATAACGTCCTTCGGCGGTGTATTCATTCAGCGTGGCTGTTGAAACCAATTCTGATTCGTGCCCCTCTGCGGTTGAATTGCCATAATAGTTTTCCCATTCAGAACTCTTTGGAGCGAGGTAACCGCGTTTACGTCCGTTATGGATAAGCCATTCAATCTTCTGAACAGGGAAAGGAGCGTCTGTATTATCATATCTCAGAATCACCTTGGCGCGGTCTCGAATCATATATACTACGCTTGGATTGCTCGTCGGGTTGAGCCAAGTATTCATAGCATCAGCACTTGCTTCCTTATGGTAGCCCCAATAGCATATAAGCTGGTGATTAGTGTCATCATAAGCTGTTGATAGTTCTGCAGACCTCATCACAGTTTCTTCTCCTGTACCTACGTTATGGGATAGAGGAATATCCAAATTACGATTAGCAATGAAATGGATGCGAGCCGTGCCTTGAGGTACTGAACCCTTGATAACGCCAGAGTCGTAGAAATCCGTAGCAGTAGGGTTGTCATTGGTCACCTCAGCATTACGAATACCAAGATATAGGCCATTGGCATCGAAGCACACCAACTGCATCGTTGTCACTTTCGTCTCTTCACCACTGACCATACTGCGCGTCGGTCTAGCCTTGTCCGCAAAACTGAAGGTGATGTTGACAGGCATATCGCCAGGCTGCTGTCCGCCGGGACTAACGATGTAAGAGTCATCAGCACAGGCTGCAAAACCAAGGGCTGCGACTGCTATGAATAATAGTTTCGAAAGATATTTCATAATAGCTATGCTTTATTGTCTTTATTAATCACTCCTCTATTGTAGTGGAGGGGATGGGGAACCCCCACAGGCTTTACTTATTCTGATATTTGGTCACAATCTTATCGAAGCCATTCAGACGATCAACTTCTTCTGCAGAGAGATCACGGACGCAGCGGAGATATGTGACATCATCGGTGCTATTATTAACTGTCGCCACCCTCGTTCCAGCTAGACTCCAGTAATAATCACCACCGAGCACAACAGTAAGGACTCTATAGTCTTCAGGTATTGACACGTTGTTAATATTACCTCTCTGGTAGCCAGTAATAACGCCGATTTCAGATGGCGTAGGTAATCGCCAACCAGTATAACGAGTTCCATCTTCTGCTACCTCCAAATAACGGCTACAATGTGTGGCCGCGTCTGCAGCAGCTGTAGTTCCAGAGAAATTTGATACAGCACCAAGCTGTGATGCGATCATAAATGCAGGAGAAACCACATTATCTTGAGACTGGTGGGTTTGATTAACATATGGGCGCCCAAGCACGTACTGATTACTGGTCGATGAAATCTGAATAACATACATATGGTTATTGCTCAGTCCATCAAATCTTGTAGATGACCAAACTCTGGAATTAGACGCAGACGAATAACTATACCATCTTTGATTGTCGTATTCAGCTCTTTGAACGGTTGCTCTGGAATAATATCTGGAATAAGAAACATTAATACCATATATGAGCCCATCCTCAAAGACCTTTGCCTGGAAATGAGCACCATCATAGGTATATTTCCACGAAGATGGAGTAGAATTAGCATCTGTATCCCAATCTACCCAGTCTCCGGTGCTTGCCATCTGAACGGTTAAGGAATACTGAGGTTGTGCATAAGTGTGAGTATAAGAAGCCCTATAGCGAGTTGTATATCTATAGCGTGAGCCATCATAGCTATAGTCATAGTTATTATTGTTACCAACATTGGTGGGGTCTTCACCCCAATAATAGAACCCATCTATATATACAGCGTTTGCTTGGCTATTAGCATTTCGTATGGTAGTATTCCAATTGGATCCATAACTGCCATAAACAGCAGAATAAAGCTCATCTACTGTAACAGTTGTCCTATTCATGTGATAATGCTCTGTATCAGCGCTATTAGCAGCGTACGTAGCATAATCTATTGGCTCAGTCTCGGTTGTCTCCCCTACAGTATATTCCACACCATACTGAGTGGCCCACGACTGTGCTTCTGTTAGGCTTGTAGTGGTAAGGGTCACCTCCTGAGTGCCGCCCCCTGCGGTGTGATATGAAGACCAACTTCCTGTAATATTCTGGATATTATCCGTTGGGAAGTGTTGGATTATAACGTCCTCGAAAAGGGTTTCATCCTCGTTGAGGAATACGCGGAAGCGAATGTATTTGATAGCTTTATTAGTCAAAGCTTGAGATGCTACTGTAAACTTACCTGATGTACCACTGACACCTTCTGTACTTTGAGTAATTGTAACACCCATATCGCTATTTGGATTCGTTGTCTTGCCCCAATTGATGCCACTACCAGAATCGCTATAAGTGGTGGTGAACGAGTTGGTACTATTATAGAACCATGCGCGTGTAGCGCCGTTGGCATTATTAGCCACGACTGCAGTCTGGTTGCCGTTGGCATCGTAGGTGAAGAGTTTCCAGCCTACGCTGGTACCGGAGGCCTTCAGGTAGTTGATGTCAACACTCTGTAGGCCATTACCGCGAAGGGTATAGATTTTAGGATTGACTTTGAGGTATTTGTGCTGTACAGCTTCCACCTCGTTCTTGATGGCAGCGCTGTTGCTCTCATCGTTCCAAGGCAGTACGTAGTAATGAATATCCTCAATCTCATCCACGTCCTCCAGCAGTTCAGAACCGCGGGTGGCGATGGTGGCGTTGACGACGTAGATGTGGTTGCGCTCAATCTCCGTGACAGTGCTCTTTATGAGGGGAATACGATAGTAGTGGTATTCAGGAGCAGCTTCGCCTTTCTTGAAACATACAGAGATGACAAGATTTGGAGCCTTGGTGGCATAGTCTGCCTCATCCCACTTGTTGGGATAGGTGTATGTGATAATCTGAGCGTGCATGTCATCACCTGTGAAGTTATAAGGATGACGGAGTAGGGTCTCGCTGTTGTGTACCTCTACGCCTGTACCCTGAGTCTCTGGAGTAAAAACGGGAGCGCCGAAGGCGAAGTTATAGTACCTCCAGGCGGGGGCGCCAGTGATAACAACCTTCTCTGCGTCGGGCTTCTCAGTCCACGTGGTATCAGAGCCACTGACCGTCATATTATGTGTCAGGCTTTTCAATAATGTAGCATCAAAGTTTAGCGTGAGTACAATCTTGGCTGCCGCGCGGTTGAGGATCACGGGCTGGAACACCTGATCACGTGTGTCAGGGTTTGGAGTCCAGTTTTCCAAGATACCGTCCATCATGAACTCCTTATCAGTAGTGAAACCGTAGAGAGAACCTCTTACCCTAACAGCATCAGCTTCGCTCTCAGGAACATACTGCTTATAGATAAAACCTGACGGAGTATCGGCAAACTGGTCTGTCCAAGGCCAAGAAATGTTGTTCGTCGCCTCGTCAACCACGGCAATGCCTTCTTCCACCTCGCTGTATATGAGAGCCTTCAGAGCTTCGACACTTTCGACGTCAGAAGTAGTCTTGGTATTATTGGAGGCAACGTAGATGTTGTAGTTCTCGCCTACGACAAGACCTTCGGCGCGCCAGTTGTCGGCCAGCCAGTTGTTGACTTGATCCTGAATGGGCTTGTCTGTGGTAGCTACGAGATGATATTGCTTCAGAAATGTTCCGTCGCCAGTGCCGCTGGTGACATGCTCTACGAATACATCCAAGGTGTTGAGTCGCTTCTCGTTGAGTTCTTCTACGGACTGGGCACGAGTTACCACAGTAGCCTCAGAGACAACTGGAGAAACTGAAAGCCCATCACCGTTTCCACCGCCAAAGATGTCCAGAATGCCTCCGTCGTCGGCACAAGAAGTCATAACACCTACGATAGCCAAAGCCATCATGGCATTACTAAGAGATAGTATATAAGCTTTCTTTTTCATACGAAAATATAACTTTATCATTCAATTCTATTCTA
>JAFUFW010000081.1 GCA_017469685.1 Bacteroidaceae bacterium
CTGATTTACCTGCTCCTTCTCCTGTGTATATTCTCGAGCTCGACCGATGAACTCGTTGAGCGTGCCCTGATCCTTAGCGAAATATGCTGCCAGACAGGTGTAGTAAGCCATTTGAGGAGTTGACTCATCAGCAGCGAGAGCTTCAGCATCACTACCAAGGATTGTGTAAGTCTGGGGATAGTTCATCCAACGTTTGAATGCTTCCACGGCCTTGTTGTGCTGCTGGTTCTGGAAGAACATCTGGCCGCAGAAGGCGATGTAGGGCCGGAACTGTAGCACCTTCAGCTTATTAGGAATAGTGTAGGGGTCTTTTTCACCCTTTAGTCCGAGCGCTTTAACAGCCATGTAGCACTCTTCCATAGCATCAAGCGAAGCATAGATATTCTCGGCCAAAGCCAATGTATCGGTGGGTTCGTGAGCAATGACGTTGTTGAGGAGAGGGTTGAAAGTGAACATGTGAAGGTTGGCCTTGATGTCCCAGAGGTTAGCCAGTTCCTTCTTTGTCTCAGGGCTGTCGAATGCAGGAGCAATCATTTCGTAGCACTGGGCGAGCTTCATTTTAAGCTCGGCCTGCTGCTTCTCTGTTGGGTTCGGCTCTGCAATGAGGTTCTGAATCTCATCTTTGAGCACGCGAGCCTTACGTACGACTTTGTCTTGTGCCATGGCTCCCGAAGCTACGAGAGCGAGAGCAAATGCGAATAAGACTTTCTTCATTTTCGTTTCTTTTAGGTTGTTTTTGTTGATTATTCATTAAGGGAAGCCCTTGTCCCGTCTGTTAGCTTTGACAGGGCAAGGGCCATAAGGTTTATTTTTGTTCGTCGCGATCGAGGGTTATGGTCTGCCCATCAGACATCTGTGTTGGCTCAGGAATCTCAGCCGCACGAGCCTCGTCGGGCAGTTCATCTTCATTGTCCTCAGAAGGAACTACGCAAATGTTGGCAATAGTATCGTTGCGTTTCTGTAATTCTATGAGCTTGACGCCCTGGGTGGCACGCCCCTGAATCTTTATCTTTTCAAGTTTGAGGCGGAGTGTTATGCCCGACTTGTTGATAATCATCAGGTCTTCGTCGTTCGTAACGCTCTTGATGGCTGTCAGCAGACCGGTCTTTTCTGTCACTTCAAGAGTCTTAACGCCCTTGCCGCCTCGGTTAGTGATGCGATAATCCGACACATCGGAGCGCTTACCATAGCCTTTCTCGCTGACGACGAGGATGGTCTCGTCCTCGGGCTTATCGACTACTACCATACCTACTACTTCGTTTCCTTCGCCTTCGAGCGTAATTCCGCGAACGCCTGTTGATACACGACCCATCGTACGCACGGCTGTTTCGTTGAAGCGCACGGCGCGTCCCATCTTGCTGGCAATGACTATTTCGTTGTTGCCATTCGTCAGAGCGACGTCCACAACCCTATCACCCTCAGCGATATTGATGGCTATGACGCCATTCGTGCGTGGACGGCTGTAGTCGGCTAACGAAGTCTTCTTTACTGTACCATTCTTGGTGCAGAAGATGACGTTGTGCGACGCGTTGAATTCCGGGTCGTTGAGTTTCCTGACGTAGAGGCAGGCATTGACCGCATCGTCGGGCTCTATGTTGAGCATGTTCTGTATTGCACGTCCTTTTGATGCTTTGTTGCCTTCTGGAATGTCGTATGCTTTCAGCCAGTAGCAACGGCCTTTCTTTGTGAAGAAGAGCATCGTGTTGTGCATCGTGGCACGATAGATGTACTCTATGAAATCGGCATCGCGAGTGCTGCTGCCCTTTGAACCAACGCCTCCACGTCCTTGTGTGCGGAACTCTGCGAGAGGGGTGCGTTTGATATAGCCGAGGTGGCTGATAGTGATTACTATCTCGTCATCAGCATAGAAGTCCTCTGGATTGAACTCTTCGCTTGAATATACAATCTCGCTTCGGCGAGCGTCGCCGAACTGTTCTTTCACGGCAAGCAGCTCGTCTTTGATAACCTTCCAGCAGAGGGCTTCGTCGGTGAGGATCTGGTTGTAGTAAGCAATCTTCTCCATAAGCTCGTCGAACTCAGCATGCAGCTTATCTTGCTGCAGGCCTGTGAGCTGAGCGAGACGCATGTCGACGATAGCCTTTGACTGCAACTCGTCGAGTGAGAAGCGCTCCTGAAGGCGAGTACGTGCCTCCTCAGGAGTGCGGCTGGCACGGATAATGTGCACTACCTCATCGATGTTGTCGCTGGCAATGATGAGTCCCTGTAGGATGTGAGCGCGCTCTTCAGCTTTACGCTTGTCATATTCTGTGCGACGTATGGTTACTTCGTGGCGATGGTCAACGAAGCACTTTATCATGTCGCGCAGTGTCATCAGCTTAGGCCGTCCGCCGACGAGGGCTATGGAGTTGACAGAGAACGACGTCTGCAACTGCGTCATCTTGTAGAGCTTGTTGAGAACGACGTTGGCATTGAAGTCACGTTTCACGTCGATGACAATGCGCATACCTTCTCGGTCGCTCTCGTCGTTGGCATTGCTGATGCCTTCAATCTTGTGCTCGTTAACAAGGTCTGCGACAGCCTTGATAAGCTCGGCTTTATTGACCCCATAGGGAATTTCGCTGACAATAATCTTGTCATGTTGCTCGCCTGGTTCTATTTCTGCCTTTGCTCGCATGATGATGCGACCGCGCCCAGTCTCGTAAGCATCACGTACTCCCTGCATACCATATATATATGCGCCTGTGGGGAAGTCTGGGGCTGGGATATGCTGCATCAGGCCTGCAACGTCAATATCGGGATTGTCGATGTATGCGATGCACCCGTCTATACATTCGCTGAGGTTGTGTGTCGGTATGTTTGTGGCCATACCAACGGCAATACCGGTTGCTCCATTCACCAGAAGGTTAGGAAAGAGTGAAGGCAGGACGCTGGGCTCTTTCTCCTTGCCGTCGAAGTTGTCCA
>JAFUFW010000082.1 GCA_017469685.1 Bacteroidaceae bacterium
ATCGTTAGGCGATAAGAATCAACACATTTCGCTGCTCAACGGCGAGGCACCCGACGACATCTTCACCCGTGAGCTCGACCAGGCTCTGCTGAAGGGTGAGGCTGATGTGGCCATCCATTCTGCCAAAGATCTGCCCGAACAGTTGAATGGCGGATTGGAGGTCATCGCCCTTTATGAGGCATTCGACAAGACCGACGCGCTGGTGAGTCGTGACAACCAGACACTGGCAGCACTACCTACAGGCAGTCGCATCGGAACTAGTTCGCCCTTGCGCAGACAAGAACTGCTGGCGATGCGCCCTGACTTGGAAGTAGTAAGTATTCGCGGATGCATCGAAGACAGGGTCCGGCAAGTAAGGTCGGGACAGATTGATGCCGCCATTGTGGCCACGTGTGCCTTGAAACGTCTCGGCATGGAGGGTGAGATAGCCGAGATCTTGTCCTTTACCACCCACCCCATGCAAGGCCGGCTGGCAGTGACAGCCAGAAAAGGACGCAACGACCTGAAGGCGATATTCGCGAAAGGAAGCATCTTATGACGACGCTGTATACTGGATTGACCCCACCCGATGCCGACTGCATCCATACGCCACTGATAGAAATCACGCCAGTGGACGACAACGCTGCGCTACAAAGTGCGGCACACGATATCAACCGCTATGACTACGTGCTTTTCACCTCGCGTCATGCCGCCAGATACGTGGGGGCTATGTTTGCCCAAGCCCGCCGCATCGTGTCTATCGGAAGTACCACGACTGCTGCCTTACAGAAAGCAGGGGTAAAGGAGGTTCAGCAAGTAGACGACGACAACTCGTATGGCGTGATAGCTTGGTTCAGGAGACAGCCTTGCGGCCGTGTGATCATCCCACGCTCCAACCTGGCACTGCCCATCATTCCTGAAGGACTCAAGGAACTGGGGTTCAAGGTTGACTGTATCACAGCCTATATCAATCGGATGCCAGCGCATCCACAGAAGATTTGTCTCGACGAGGTGGACCGCATCGTCTTCACCTCGCCCTCAACCATCGACAACTTCATTAGCCTCTATGGCTCGCTGCCCGTAGGAAAGATATTTGCTACCCGCGGCCCAGTAACCGAACAATATTTACATACAATAATAAAACAACAGAACTTATGAAAAGATTTAGAACCTATCGCTCAACGCAGGAGATACGCGACAAGTATGCCGACGTATCCATCAATGTGAAAGACTTTATCTATCCCTATTTCGTTGTAGAGGGAGCGGGCGTCAAGGAAGAGATTGCCACGATGCCGGGCATCTGCCGCTTCTCCATCGACACGCTCGTAGAGGATGTCAAGGAGGTGTATGCACTTGGCATCGACAAGGTGCTGCTCTTCGGTGTCATCGACGACAGCCAGAAGGATGAGCGCGGCTCGCTGGCTTATGCTGAAGATGCGCTCGTCTGCCGTGCCGTGAAGGCTATCAAGGCTACCCAGCCCGAGGTGTGCGTCATCACCGACGTCTGCCTCTGTGAATATACCAGTCACTGACACTGCGGTCTGCTCTGCGACCACGACGTGGACAACGACTCCACACTGCCACTGCTGGCCGAGATGGCCTACGTTCATGCCAAGGCCGGTGCCGACTTTGTGGCTCCCTCCGCTATGATGGACGGACAGATTGAGGCGCTCGACAAGCGGCTGCGCGAGGCCGGACTGCGCGACAGCTGCAAGATTCTGGCCTATTCCGCCAAATATGCCTCGGCCTTCTACGGACCGTTCCGCGATGCTGCCGATTCCGCTCCCGCATTCGGCGACCGCAAGACCTACCAGATGGACTACCGCACCCACGACCAGGGATTGGAGGAGATAGCTGCCGATATTGAGGAGGGTGCCGACTGGACGATGGTGAAACCCGCCATGCCTTATCTCGACATGATTGCCCGTGGCGTGGAGCGATTCCCTAACATCCCGATGGTGGCCTATCAGGTGAGTGGCGAGTACTCCATGCTCAAGGCTGCTGCCAAACTCGGCTATCTCGACGTGCAGCGCGTGGTGTTCGAGAGTCTGATAGCCATCAAGCGTGCCGGTGCGCAGTATATCATCAGTTATTACGCTAAAGAGTACATGCAGCGATGGGCATAAGCGAACGAATCAAGTCAGCAGCCGCTTTCGAGCGGGCACGGCAGGTAATACCTGGCGGGGTGAACAGCCCCGTCAGGGCGCTCCGCAGCGTGGGCACCACACCGATCTTCGTGAAAGAGACCAAGGGCGCCTATATCACCGACATCGACGACAACCGCATCATCGACTTCTGCATGTCGTGGGGTGTCTTTATTCTGGGGCATAACAACGAGCGCGTCTCTCAGGCGGCTGTCAATGCCGTCGGTCGCGGCAGCAGTTATGGCATTCCCTGTGAGAACGAGACCGTACTGGCCGAGAAGGTGCGCGAGGCCTTTCCCACGATGGAGCGCCTGCGTTTTGTCAACAGCGGCACCGAAGCCACCATGTCGGCCATCCGCGTGGCCCGCGGCTATACAGGCCGTGATATCCTCGTGAAGTTCGAGGGCAACTACCACGGGCATGCCGACCATCTGCTGGTGGCAGCGGGCTCCGGCGTTGCCAATATCTCAAACGCCTCGTCGGCTGGTGTGCCCGATGGATTTGTGAAATATACAGCGGTGCTGCCGTATAATGACACCGAGGCCCTGCGCCAGTTCTTCAGCGAGCATGGGCATAAGGTGGCAGCACTCATTATCGAGCCGGTGGCTTGCAACATGGGTGTGGTGGTGCCTACTGAAGACTTTCTGAAGGCTACGCGTGAGGTGACAGAACAGTATGGTGCCGTACTGATCTTTGACGAGGTTATCACTGGCTTCCGTCTGGCTTTTGGTGGTGCTCAACAGCGCTTTGGCATCAAGCCCGACATGACTACCGTCGGCAAGATAGTCGGTGGAGGTTTCCCTGCCGCAGCCTTTGGCGGTCGCGAGGACATCATGAAGGTGCTGGCTCCAGAGGGTCCTGTCTATCAGGCTGGTACGCTGAGCGGCAACCCCGTAGCAATGGCAGCAGGTATAGAGACACTGACCCAACTGTCGCAACCCGGTTTCTATGAGACATTAGAGCGTAAGAGCGACGCATTTATTGCGCGCCTTGAGCAGATTATTGCTGGCAAAGGTATCCAACTGAACCGTTGTGGCTCGATGTTCACACTGTTTTTCAACGACAGTCCTGTGAGCAATTTCAAGGACACGCAACGCTCAGACCAGCAGCGCTTTGCCCGCTACTTCCGCAACATGCTCAGTCGCGGCATCTACGTCAGTCCGTCGCAGTTCGAGGGCAACTTCATTTCCGACACTCACACACCAGAGATACTCGACTACGTCTTGGAGAGTATAGCAGAGAGCATAGAATAACCGATTATGTATTTCACAGGAATCATCATAGCTGTTTGTACCTTCCTAACCATAGGCATCTGGCATCCTATTGTCATCAAGACGGAATACTACTGGGGTACGCGGCCCTGGGTTGTTTACCTAGTGATAGGTCTGGCATCCATCACGGCTGCCCTGTTCATTGAGAATGCTATCCTGTCGGCCATCATAGGTGTGTTCGGTGCCTCGGCCCTATGGGGCATCGGCGAACTCTTCGAGCAGAAGAAGCGCGTAGAACGCGGCTGGTTCCCAAAGAACCCGAAGCGTAAACAGACAGGGTGACGCGCCATCACGAGAGACAAGGTGAAATCATTTCCTCTATTTCTTCGCGATGCTCGAAGAGGGTGCAGCCACCTGTGTGCTCCCAACCGAGGGCACGCGCAGCACGAATCTTACGGAAAAGTGGCGATTGCAGGGCTTGTCGAACGCCCATCTCGGCCACGTGTTCATCGATGAATGCCAGATGCTCTGTACCTGCTTCGGTTGGTACGTATTCTATGTAGAACACAATCTTGCAGCCATAAGAGCGCAGCCGATCGATAAACTCAGACGAGGTTACCATCTGATAGTTCTCTGTGGTTACCGTGATGCTTGTGCCGAAGAACAGGTCTTCCTGTTTCAGCAGTTCCATCGACTGCATGGTACGTTTAAACACGCCCTGCCCGCGGCGTTCGTCGGTTCCCATAGCTGTTCCCTCAATGCTGATGATGGGCACCATGTTCAGGTGCTTGCGAAGGAACTCAATATATGAGGGGCCGATGAGTGTGCCATTGGTGAAAATGGGGAAGATCATATCCTTTACCTCAGCCACAGCCTCCAGAATATCCTTACGCATCATGGGCTCACCACCTGCCAAGAGCGAGAAGTTGATGCCCATATCGGCAGCCTCGGTAAAGATTTGCTGCCATTGCTGGGGCGTCATCGTTGCCTTACGTTCGGCTTCCTGGTCGTTAGCAATACCATTACTGCGTGCATAACAGCCTTTGCAATGCAGATTGCAGGTTGTTGAGATACTGCTAATGAGGAAAGGGGGGACATCTATGCCCTCCTTTTCCTGTACTTTCTTGCGTCGTTTCTCCGACTTGGCAAACAACTGTTGCATGCGGAATGCAAACTTTTCCTCGCGCGGATTCGACAACACGTTCTTGTAGGCATTTGCCATGATACGGCTGATGCTGCCGCTCATGTAGGTTGCTAAGTCTAATCTAGTTTGTTCCATTCTAATTATTTGTGTCTTCCCTTTTGAATTTCATCCAATTCCTCAACCGGTTATATCCTTCGACTCCAAGAATGGTAAGTCCTCCGTATTGGCATGTCTTCGCCATTCCGAAAAGAACTGTCCAAAGTATGCCTTTTGCTGCAGTACTGATGGGGAGTAGCATCTGGGCAAATGATAGGATATAGAAGGGAATGCAACACAACAGGACGATGACGCCTGTCTTGAACGAAAGGGATTGCAGCCACTGTTTTATTTTCTTCATGCCCACTCGAAGTTCTCTTTACCTGCG
>JAFUFW010000083.1 GCA_017469685.1 Bacteroidaceae bacterium
CAGTAAAAGTCGTTTCATACGCGTGCGTATATATTAATAATGTGTAACAAAGAGGTTGTCGGCCTCAGTGACCTATTTTGTCATGTAGACGTCAAGCGTGCCACCTGCAACTATATCCTCGTGCCGCAGAATGAGAGCCTGCTTCGGGTTGCCGAGGAGCTTACCGTTCAAGAGCGCTTTCTTGATATATATAGCTCTCTCGCTGGCACCGTGAGTGCGGATGGTAAACGTCTTGCCGCCGCCTACCTTCAGCGTAGCTTCCTTTACAAGCGGAGAGCCCATGACGTAGCGGCCGCCACAGGGCTCCACCTGATAGAAGCCGAGAGCTGAGAGAACATACCAAGCCGACATCTGGCCTACATCCTCGTTGCCGCAGAGGCCTGCGGGCTGGTCGGTGTAGAGCTCGCGCTGAATCTGACGCACGAGCTTTGCCGTCTTGCGAGGCTGACCCATAAGGGCGTAGAGGTACACGATGTGGTGGGAAGGCTCGTTGCCGTGGGCATACTGACCGATGAGCCCGCTGATGTCGGGCTGAGCTTCGTCGTTGAGCTGGCTGTCGGCCAAGAAGAGGCTGTCGAGGCGCTTCAGGGCGACGTCGCGCCCGCCGAGCATCTCCATCAGGCCATCTACATCGTGGGGTATGAGCCAGAGGTACTGCCAGGCATTACCTTCGGTGAAGGCGCGCGTCTGGTACTGCGGGTTGAAGTCGTCAAGGCTCTCGAAGGAGCCATCGGAGTTCTTACCGCGCATGAAGCCTACGCGCGCGTCGTACAACTGCTTATAGCCGTGCGAGCGTTTGTTGAGGTACTCCACCTGCTGTGCCAGTTCGCTATTGTCGGAATGGTTCTTAAGGACAGCCTTGCCAGCCTGAGCGGCGGCCCAGTCGGCAAGCATGTACTCAAGCGTGCGTGACAGACTCTCGCCGTGGTGGTCGTTGCATACGTAGCCGTAAGTCTTCATGTCGTCGAGGCCGCGCTCATCCATCGTGAGGCTACGATACATGGCACGCATGGCACCCAGAGAGTCAACCACAAAGCCTTTCAGAAGCAAGTCGGCCAGCACAGGCACGGCAGGGCATCCCACCATGCAGTTGGTCTCCTGCGACATCAGATGCCACACGGGCAGTTTGCCCTGCTCGCG
This sequence comes from Bacteroidaceae bacterium, assembly GCA_017469685.1. Classification (GTDB taxonomy): domain Bacteria; phylum Bacteroidota; class Bacteroidia; order Bacteroidales; family Bacteroidaceae; genus Physcousia. The sequence continues at coordinate 1,141 of JAFUFW010000083.1, forward strand.
GAAGATGCGCAGGTAGGTAGTAGCTATTGAGGGCATCATCTCAGGCAGGATGATGGTGGAGAGGGGCGCTGCGGCACGGTAGGTGTCCCATAGAGAGAGAGTCGTGAGGTAATTGCTTCCGCCGGCGGGGGCGTCGTCAGTGGCTTCACTGGCAGTGCCTTCGAACGTGGCAAGGTCGGGCTTGTAGCCGAACATCGGGGCTGCGTTGAAGGTTTCAGGAAGTGCCGTGCGGTAGACCTGATTGTCTGCTCCGCGCCAGTCGCCGTTCACGTCATCCCACGTCTGAGGGGCCACCATGAAATGGTAGAGGGCTGTGTAGAAAATGCGTGCGTCGCGCTCGCTATGGAAAGAGGCATTGATGCGGCCGAGCTCGCGGTTCCAGGCGGCATCAGCCTTGGCGCGTTCGCCATCAAAATCCCATGCGCAACCTTTTTGCCCGTAGGCTTCAGCCTGAAGGTTTGCAAGGGCACCCATCTCCGAGACGGGGCTGAGGGCTATGCGCACAAGCAATGGTTGTCCTGGGTTGTCAACGTGGAGGTCGTAGATAGGCGACTGATTTCCTGAGAGCTCGCTCTGGCGGTCAGACATGCGCTCAATGTGGGCTGCGGCGTTGGTGTGCATGGCGAAGTAGCAGTGCTGGCGATTGGCCCAGCCGTGGCTGATACGGTAGCCTACGAAGGTCGTGTCGTTGAGCTGCGTCAGGCGCCCCCACAGCACGCGGTCGCCAACGCCGTTTTCGAGGTCAACGACGAGGTGGCGCTGAACGCCGGCAGGGTAAGTGATGCGATAGAGTGCGGTGCGACGGGTAGCCGTTACCTCAGTTCGGATGCCACTCTCGCTTAGCACTACGCTGTAGTAGCCCGGGCGGGTCACTTCGTTGTCGTGGCTGAAAGGGGTGGCGAGTCCGTCGCGCGTCAGGTCCAGATCCTTTATTGCAGGCATGATGGCCACATCGCCGAGGTCGGAGCATCCTGTGCCGCTGAGGTGAGTCTGGGCGAAGCCCACGATGGTGGAGCTGCTCTCGTGGTAGCCAGAGGTCCAGTCCCACCCGACTTCGACCTCTGTCGGGCCAGCATTCACCAATCCGAAAGGCACGTTAGCCCCCACGAAGACGTGGCCGTGGTCACCAGTGCCGATGCGTGGGTCTACATATTTGGTAAGGTCTTGTGCTGCTACGGCCAAGGGCAGTATGGCCGCAAGGATAAGTTTAGTTCTCATTTCAGTAGATATTTGAGATATTAGTGTTTCGGTAGTAGTGTTGCAGGATCTGCTCGTACGTATATCCCTTCTCTCCCATTACGGCAGCGCCTATCTGGCACATTCCTACGCCGTGGCCCCAGCCCCGGCCGTTGAGCACGAAGCAAGCGGGCACTCCGTCGGAATCGATGTCCTTGCGCTCAACAGTGAAATTGGCACTCTTGAGGTGGGAATCGCTCAGCGCGGAGCGTATCTCCAATTCCTTGCCTATGGTGAACGTTCGTTCTGTGCCTACGATTTTCAGTCGTATGATGTGGCCTCCAGGTCCGCGCTCTACGGGCACGAGGTCTACGATCTTGCCGAAATCCATCCTTAGCCTTTGGCTGATATACTGTTGCGCTTTGTCCTGCGAAAGCTCCACGTGCCAATCGAAAAAGTCGTGTGTCTCGCAATCGTAGTCGTTGAGCACCTGACGGATTATGGTCTCGTCGCTGGTGTTGCAGAAGGGGTCTTCCACACTTTCGAGATATGGGTGGTGCTCGTCCTCCCAGCAGGTCTCAAAGGTCTCTGTGCGTCCGCCACAGCATTTTGAGAAGCGTGCATCGCAGACGTGGCCGTCGTAGGTGAGGATTTGTCCGCGTGTGCTCTCCACGGCGGCACGAACCTCAGGGCGAGAGGCACGTGTGATACCTTGATAGCGCTGGCAGTGGTCGTCGGCGCAGACGTCGAAGATGGTGTGGTCCTCGCGGTCGTGCCAGCGTATGAGTTCGTTCTCGGTTTTGGTGAAGGCGAAGAAGCCATGGTTGTTTTTCTCGAGGCGTTTGCGCTTCTCGATCTGAGCATAAAGCCAGCTCCGGCTTATGACAGCTGCCGCTTTCAAGAATTCAATGGAGCAGGTGGCGTTCATCTCGCTGCTGATGACGCTTTCGAGGTAACGCTCTACGTCAATGTCGTTGATGCATACGATGTTCTCTTCGTCAACAATAAGTCGGAGAGCGCCAAGGAAGGTCTGCCGTTCGCGGCGCTCCCAGTGGAATTCCTTGCCTATAACAATGCCCTCCATCGTGAAACTTGACTGAGCGTCGGTCGGCGTGAAGGTGAGCTGGCGGTAGACCTGCCCGTTCCAGAGCAGGCCACCATCGCTGTACACGACCTCTTGCTCGCCGGCAATCGTAGAACCTTTTGCCGTGAATGCGCCGTTGAGGATAAAGCGTACGGCAGTAGCAGAGAGGAGACCTACGGATAAGGAAGAAGACTCTCCACCCTGCCCTTCAAGAACAGGAATGGCAGGGGGAGAGTCTGTCACTTCATTGATGATTGGTTTCAGTTCCTCCTCAGTCATCGTCACTTCTTGCAGAATCTCTGCGGCCCACTCAGGCGTAATCTTCTTGAAGTCCTCTTCGCGTGGAGTAATTATGAGGCCACCCATGTCTAAGGCACCGGGGGAGACCATAAGAGAAGATTCACCCTCCGCACTATAGCATTCGGGCCTATGCTTCTTCCTCGGAAATATAAGTGTGACGATTTCATCGCTTCGGCTTTCATCGCCTGCCTGACGCCAACAGATGACATTCAGCCGCGGCTCTGTCTCGCCTTCAGGAATAGGAAGTGCACGGTAGAGGCGTTGGCAGAGTATGCTGTCTCTCTCTTCAGGCAAGGAGCGGATGACGAAAACGGGGCAAACATAGCCCTTCAGCAAGAATAATCCGCAGCGCTGGCTGACGTTGCCTGCTTCCTCCATCTCCTGCGTAGCGCCGCCTGTAAGGGGATATAGTTTCTCGAGCTGATTCTCGTATAGCTCCCAGTCGCGCTCAATAGGCACTGCACCGCGAGAGCCTGCTTGCAGATGAAGGTGGTCTGGGCACGATGCACCGCACAAAGGTCCGTTGTAGAACACTATGTTGTGCGGCAGCCGCCATGCCAACCGTCGCATGGTTCCGAAATGTTCCCAGATGGCTTGCGGCTTGTGGCGGCGCGTCGGGATTGTGAAATGTTGCGGTAGGATGGGGAAGGGGTTTACGAGCACCTGGTAGTGGTGTTCTATCATCAGGGAGTGTTGTTCCTTGGGGCGGTTCTCGTCGCAGAGGAAACAGGGACGTGCCTCGATGGAAGCCTTGTCTATCTTCGCACCTGTTGAGACTATGCGTGCAGGATTCCACTGAGCCGTGAGCAAAGTTTCTGTCATGGGCTTGCCTTGGCTCGTCTCTGCGGGTGTCGTTAGCTGCAGCGCCTTTTGCTGTACGTGCTCCTTGAGGTCGTCGTATCGTTGACGTGCTGTCGTCCACTCGCGAAGTTCCTGCTCGAAGAACATTTCGACTTCTTCTTCAGTGACCTCACGGCGCCATTTGTTGTTCAATGCCTGACGGGCAAGAATTTCTGTGGTGCGCAGTTGGTCTTTATATAGATTATTCTTATTTAATTTCTCAATACTTAAAGCAGCATCGCTGTTGCCTTCCCAGCGGCGGCAAAGGTAAAGCTCGTCGAAGATGCGCCCGATGCGGTAGCGGCGCCCAATCATTAGGCCGAGAGCATAGTCTTCACCGTAGCTGGTATTAGGTATCTGGATTTTGCGCAGAACGGGGGCGTAGAAGGCTCTCGGCGCTCCGAGCCCGTTGATGCGCAGGGCGTTGTTGCGCCCGTTTTGGGGCGTCCATTCGCGATGGTCGATGATTCCGGGCGGCAGAGTTTCCAACTGGAAATTCGTCATACGGTAGGAGCCTATGACCATTGCAGCCCGCTGCTCGCGGAAAGCATCTACGATGCGTTGAAGGGTGTCCGTTCCGCTGTAAAGGTCGTCTGAATCGAGTTGTACAACGAAGCGTCCGCACTGTGGATGATGTACTGCCAGATTCCAGCAGCCACCTATGCCAAGGTCGTCCCTTGATGGGATTAAATGAATTATCGGACAATGGGCATTATCCATTATGCCGTCAATGGCAGCGGACGTGCCATCATCGCTATGATTATCTACCACGATAAGGTTGAATGGGAACGTCGTTTCCTGCTTCTGGACGCTGCGAATGGCATCCTCTATCGTACGAACGCGGTTGCGCACTGGGATTACCACCGTAGCCTCAACGGGGAACTCCTCCTCGTCGAACTTTATCTCGTCGAACTCGTCGGGGGCAAGCAGTGCTCCGATGGACTTCAAGTGTCGCGTGCATGCGCGTTCCATTTCTATCTGTCGCGCGCGGTTGCGCGGGTCGACGTAGTCAAACTGTTTCTGCCCGGACAGGCGTGTGTCTGTCTCGACCTCCGTGTAGAGGAACTCGCTGACGTGCACAGGAAGCATGCGACGTGAGAGAAACAGCCGCAGGTCGTACAAACCTGCGAACTGGTATTCGCGCAAATGTTCTTGGTTGAAGTAGGCTCTGACATCCTCTGTGCGCATGAGCAAAAGCGAGCCGAAGTCAAAGTCGTCGCGCACGCTGCCGAGCTGGTAGTCGATGAGTGGACGTGCCTGTACTTCGCCAGAGGGCAACTGCTGACGGTGGTCGGCATATACCATCGAGGCACCCGTGTCGTCGGCAACGCTTATGAGGCGTGTAAGTGCATGGTAACCGAGTTGCAGGTCGAAACGCTTGGTGTAAAGTAATATATACTCGGTTTCCACGTCTGTTATCATCTGCCTGAGTGCTTTCGTCTGAAACGGATTGCCGATAAGGCCTACGCAGGCCACATTGTCATCAGTCTGCAACGATTCTATGGTCTTACGTCCTTCGCTTGGGGAGTCGAAAGGTACGAAACAGCTTATTTTTTGTATCATCAAGAACTTTTTTATAAAAAAACTGCCACAAAGGTAAACAATTTCCAGCTTTTCATACTATCTTTGCGGCAAAATAAATCATCTTTTTCAAACTAACACACTTTTTTATCATGAAGAAACTTCTAATGATTGTTGCTGCGGCGTGTTGCACTTTGTTGGCGAACGCCCAGTCGCTCTCAGTGACCGATAAAGATTGGCATTGGGAGAAAGGAACTATCGTCGTCAATGCGCCGCAGCGTCCTGCTGGACAGACTGACGTCATCGGTCTAACAGCTCCCAAGCTCGAGACTGTTCGTGTGGCGTTCGTTGGTCTTGGTATGCGTGGTCCTGGCGCTGTTGCCCGCTGGACATATATCCCGGGCGTGCAGATTGTAGCGCTTTGCGACTATGAGGAAGCTCGCGCCGAAGCTTGCCAGAAGTACCTGCGCAGCGCGGGCCTGCCCCCTGCTGCCATATACAGCGGTGAAAAGGGCTATGAGGAAGTGTGCAAGCGTCCTGACGTCGATATCGTGTATGTCGCTACTGATTGGGATCATCACTTCCCCGTTGCAAAATGTGCACTTGAGAATGGCAAGCACACCGCCATCGAGGTGCCTTCGGCAATGAATCTCGCACAGTGCTGGGAACTCATAGAACTCTCTGAGCGTACTCGCAAGCATTGCATGATTCTTGAGAACTGCTGCTACGACTGGTATGAGCTCAATGCGCTTAACATGGCTCAGCATGGTGTCTTCGGCGAAATCCTGCGTGGTGAGGGTGCCTACATTCATAATCTCGACCAGTTCTGGGATGCATATTGGAAGAACCCTGATGGCAGTGACCCCGACCGCCTCGGATGGCGCATGAAGTACAACATGGAGAATCGAGGCGACGTATATGCTACTCACGGTCTCGGGCCTGTGGCTCTCGCTTTGAACATACATCGTGGCGACCGCTTCACAACGCTTGTTGCTATGGATACCAAAGCCGTTCATGGTCCTGACTATGTTGAGGCTAAGACAGGAAAGCGCCCGGCCAACTATCGCAATGGCGACCAGACTACAACACTCATGCGCACTGCCGAGGGTAAAGTCGTTGAAATTCAGCACAACGTAATGAACCCCCAGCCCTACAATCGCCTGTTTAAGCTGACCGGTACTAAAGGCTACGCTACAAAGTACCCGGAAGAGCACTTCGCCCTCGACAAAAACCAGCTCGCACAGAGCGGCGTGACACCTAAGGTGGACGACCTCTCGAGCCACGGTTTCCTGCCAAAGGCAGAGCAGGATGCTCTCGTAGCAAAATACCGTCATCCTATCATCCAACGCTATGGTGAGTTGGCTCAGAAGGTCGGTGGCCACGGAGGCATGGACTTCTTTATGGACGCACGCCTTGTCTACTGTCTGCAGAACGGGTTGCCTCTTGACATGGACGTTTATGACCTTGCTGAATGGTGCTGTCTGGCCGAACTCGGCGCTCTGTCGATGGACAACAATTGCGCCAGCGTAGCTTTCCCCGACTTCACCCGCGGAGCTTGGAACAAGCAGCAGGGCTTCCAGTTCGCTTGGGCTCCTCAAGCCGATGATGCAGCGTCTATGGAAGCTGCTATCAAGAGCACTGAAGCCCAGAAGGCTCTCTGCGCAAAGAAGAAACTGTGGGAGAAGTATGATAAGGAAAAGATCAAGAAGGCTAAGAAAGTGCATCCCAAGAAGCGCTAAACGATAGCCCGCTATAATGCAAGAGGCTATGCCTGTCCGAAGTAAGCCCCGGAAGTCTTTTGTCTAACTTCCGGGGCTTACTTCGGACAGGCATAGCCTCTTTTCCTTATCCTTTGAACATCAAAGCACGTTGACCTTCAACTTGGCGTATGCGCGCTCCGCTTTTTCCAAGGCTTTCTCTACGGTCTCGTCGCGAGCCAGCAGTACCCCCATGCGGCGGTGCCCCTTGATGAACGGCTTGCCGAAGATGCGGATTTGAACGTCGGGCTCGTTCAGCACCTCGTCGAGGTTCTCAAACTCCACCATAGTGGTGTCGCCTTCAACAACGATGGCCTTCGAAGCGCTGGGACCATAGAACGTCACCTTGGGGATGGGCAATCCGAGCACGGCGCGGGCATGAAGTGCAAACTCAGAAAGGTCTTGAGAGATCATAGTCACCATGCCTGTGTCATGCGGGCGAGGCGACACTTCGCTAAACAATACCTTGTCGCCGCATACAAACATCTCCACGCCAAAGATGCCGTAACCTCCCAGCGCGTCTGTGATTTTCTTTGCTATGTCCTGAGCCAAAGCAAGAGCCTTGTCGCTCATCGGCTGTGCCTGCCACGATTCGCGGTAGTCGCCGTCCACCTGATGGTGGCCTATAGGGTTCAAGAAAGTAGTGCCTCCGCTGTGGCGTACAGTTAGCAGGGTAATCTCGTAGTCGAACTTCACAAAGCCTTCTACGATAACCTCTCCGCCTCCGGCACGCCCTCCCTCCTGGGCAATTGTCCATGAATCGTCGGCATCCTCTGGCCGCCAACAAACGCTCTGCCCGTGGCCCGAAGAGCTCATGATGGGCTTGACGACGCAGGGCACTCCCACCTCACGGATGGCTGCGTCAAACTCTTCGCGTGTGGCGGCGAAACGATAGTTTGATGTGGGCAGGCCCAGCGTCTCGTGCGCCAGCTGGCGAATGCCCTTGCGGTTCATCGTCAGGAAGGTGGCGTTGGCTGTTGGGATTACATTGTAGCCTTCCTTCTCCAGCTCTATCAGTGTAGGCGTAGCAATAGCCTCCACCTCAGGAATGATGAGGTCTGGCTTCTCCTTCTCGATAATCTCGCGCAGGCGGGCTCCGTCGAGCATCGAGAGAACATAGCTGCGATGAGCCACTTGCATGGCTGGGGCGTTTTCATAGCGGTCAAGAGCAATGACCTCGACACCATAACGTTGCAACTCCAATGCAACCTCTTTCCCCAACTCACCAGAGCCGCACAGCAGCGCCTTCTTGGCAACCTTGGTGAGTGGCGTTCCTATCTTTACCATATTAAAACTTCAATAATTCAATTATCAATAATCTTCACTCCCACTCGATTGTGCCAGTTGGCTTCGGTGTTAAATCGTAGAGCACTCGGTTTACACCAGGAACTTCGGTGATGATTCGCTTGGTGATGCGGTGGAGCAGTTCGTATGGGATTTCCTCTATGGTGGCGGTCATAGCGTCGCGGGTGTTCACGGCACGTATGATGGCGGGCCAATCCCAGCTGCGCTTGTCGTTCTTTACGCCTGTCGACTTATAGTCTGGCACGATGGTGAAGTACTGCCATACCTTGCCCTCGAGGCCGTTCTTGGCAAACTCCTCACGCAGGATGGCATCGCTCTCACGAAGTGCCTCGAGACGGTCGCGTGTGATGGCTCCTGTGCAGCGTACGCCAAGGCCTGGGCCAGGGAAGGGCTGACGGAAGACCATATTGTCTGGCAATCCCAGCTCCTTGCCAACTACGCGAACTTCATCCTTGAACAGAAGCTTGATAGGTTCCACAAGCTCAAACTGCAAGTCGTCTGGCAGACCGCCTACGTTGTGGTGCGACTTCACGGGGCCTGATTCGATGATGTCTGGGTAGATGGTGCCTTGTGCCAGAAAACTGATGCCCTCAAGCTTGCGGGCTTCTTCCTCAAACACACGGATGAACTCTGCGCCGATAATCTTGCGCTTCTGTTCTGGGTCAGCTACGCCTGCCAGCTTGTTGAGGAAGCGGTCGGTGGCGTCGACATAGATGAGGTTTGCATCCAGCTCGTCGCGGAACACTTTGACCACCTGTTCAGGCTCGCCTTTGCGCAGAAGCCCGTGGTTGACGTGTACCGACACCAGCTGCTTGCCAACGGCCTTAATCAGCAGTGCCGCCACGACAGATGAATCAACGCCGCCGGAGAGTGCCAGCAGCACTTTTTTCTCGCCAATCTGAGCACGTAGTTCCTTAATCTGTTCTTCAATAAAATGCTTGGCCAGGGCTGGAGTAGTGATGCGCTCCATCTGGGCTGGCCGAACGTTGCCTGTAGCCATAGTATCGATGAATTATTTAGTGAGGTTGTTTCTAGGCTACAAAGATAGCGCTTTTTACCTTTCGTGATGTCAAAAAGCACGAAAAACTTCATCATATTCTCAAAATACAATTTCACGGCCTACTCTTCTTGTGCTCGAATGGCTTGAACCTTAATTGTTTGGCTTGTTGATGTTAGGCAGGGATGCACGCAACCAACATCATTATAAGCTCCATGAAACGAGTCCTCCTCTTGGTGGGAAGGGCAACTCACAGGCTATGAAGAATAGACATGACTAATCCATGGTGGGGGAGAGGCTGAAAGTTAACTTTGCTAAAAACAGCATACATTTTCGCCAGAAAATGCAGGGCGAAGCCGAAAATGGCACTATCTTTGCAAACAGTAAGGTAAAGTGAAAACTCTAAACTCTTGAAATAATGAACGACTACGAAGAATTTAAAGACAACTACAGCCGCAACAGCTACGACGCCACAGCTTACGATCGCGGCGAGCGTGTCACTGAGAACTCCAATCGCGACCGATATGCCCAGTCGGCGTCGGCAACAAAAACGTTGGTATTCAGAGGCGTGATGACGCGAGTTTATCTCTGGATGACAGCAGCCCTGATGCTGACTGCCGCTACGGCCTTCCTAACCGTGAGTTCGCCTGCCCTATTGCAGCTCATCTACGGCAATACGGCCGCCGTTTGGGTGTTGATGATTGCCGAGCTGGGCCTTGTGATGGGCGTGTCGTGGGGCATCAACCGCCTGTCGCCCACCCAAGCCATAACACTCTTCCTCATCTACTCGGTGCTCAACGGCCTTACGCTCGCAAGCATCTTCTTTGCCTACAGCGCGGGCACCATCTATCAGGCGTTCGCAGCTTCGGCGCTGACCTTCGGAGGCATGAGCCTGTTCGGCTATACTACCAAGCGCGACCTCAGTGGTCTCGGCGGCCTGCTGCTGATGGCTCTGATAGGCCTTATCATTGCATCGGTCATTAATATCTTCTGGGCTAATTCGACCTTCGACGCCATCATAACGTACATAGGTGTCTTCATCTTCGTAGGCCTCACGGCTTACGACACGCAGCGCATAAAGGCTATGAGCGAGGTGGCAGAGGTATACGGGGACGCAGCCGCTCCGAGACGCGTGGCTGTGCTTGGCGCCCTGTCGCTCTACCTTGACTTTATCAACCTCTTCCTCTACATCTTACGCCTGTTCGGTCGCGGAAGAGATTAAAATTACTGCCATTTTGGCATAAATTTTATTAAAAGCTTTGCTGTTCACGCGGCTTTGCGTAACTTTGCAGCGCAGTAGGTGTCATCGAGTTGGCATCTGTTGCGCTACTTTCGTTAAGCCTGGGCAAGGCGAATATACATTAATTAATATATACGCGCGTGCGAGAAATTGACAATAGTCCGAACGATATGAATTCAACCGTAGATTATAAGTCGGTGCTCCTTGGTTTGACGCTTGAGGAACTGAAAGGTGTGGCCTCGGAGATGGGGCTGCCTGCCTTTGCTGCCAAGCAGCTTGCCGGTTGGATATATCAGAAGGGCGAGGGAGATTTCGAGCGTATGACTAACATAAGCGTTGCCGCACGAAAGAAGCTGGCTGAAAACTACAAAGTGGGCTTTTCGGCACCTTTGGCAGAGCAGCACAGCGCCGATGGCACTGCGAAATACCTTTTCCCGACGCTTGACGGGCAGATGGTGGAGACTGTGTTCATACCAGACGGTGACCGCGGCACGGTGTGTGTTAGCTGTCAGGTGGGTTGCCGTATGAATTGTGCTTTCTGCATGACGGGGCGCCAGGGCTTTCAGGGGCAGCTATCAGTGGCTGATATTCTAAACCAGATATATTGCCTACCAGAGCGTGAACGCCTTACTAACATCGTATTTATGGGGCAGGGTGAACCGCTCGACAATCTCGATGCAGTGCTTGCTGCCACGCGCATCCTCATGGCCGACTACGGCTGGGCTTGGAGTCCGCGCCGCATCACTGTGTCCACGGCAGGCTTGCGCAAGGGCCTGAAGCGTTTCCTTGACGAGAGCCAGTGCCATCTGGCCATTAGCCTGCACAATCCATTTCCCGAGGAACGCGCTGCCATTATGCCTGCCGAGCGCAGCTATTCCATTACGGAAATGCTCGACCTGCTTCGCGGATATGACTGGACGGGACAGCGTCGCCTCTCGTTTGAGTATATTGTCTTTGGCGGGCAAAATGACTCGAACCGCTACGCCCGCGAGCTCTCTCGCCTGCTCAGTGGCCTCGAGTGCCGCGTAAATCTGATCAGGTGGCATAAGATATGCCCCCTCCCAACATCCCCAAGGGGAGGCGAATTGCAGAGTGGCGGGCAAGTCCCCCCTCGGGGCGATTTAGACGGGACCTTGCCTTTCCATGAGGCTGACCCTGCACGCATGGTTGCTTTCCGCGACTATCTCTCTCATCGCGGCGTCCGTTGCACTATCCGCGCTTCACGCGGACAGGACATCGACGCGGCGTGCGGGCTGCTGAACACGCGTGAGGTCATGCGAGAAAAGATAAATGATAAATAATCTATTATGAATCACAACTGTTTAAATAAGAATGAGCGGATGATCCGAAGTTTTTTCGGCAGGTCATTATCATTTGTTATTTATAATTTATTATTATATATTATCTCGGTAATTACATTGACTTCTTGCAAGAAAGAGTTCGTGATGCCACGTGCCAGCGGGCGGCCTTACGAGGTGATGGTAGTCATGAGCGACCGAGACTGGGAGGCCACGCAGGGGCGTGCTCTCTTTGCCGTGCTTGACACTGATATTCCCGGCCTGCCTCAGCCCGAGCGTTCGTTCCACATCTCCCACGTAGAACCGAAGCATTTTGACCATGTCCTGAATATCTTTCGCAACATTATCCTCGTGGACATAAACAAGCAGATCTACACGAAGACTTCTATGAAGTTCACGCGCGACAAGTACTCACTCGGACAGATTGTGCTCACCATACAAAGCCCCACGCCTGAGGACTTCGCTGATTTCTGCTTCGACCACGGACAGGACATCATAGATTTCCTGACGAAGATGGAGATGAACCGCCTCATCAAGGAACTCAAGGACAAATACTCGAAGAAAACAGCCGAGCTGGCAAAGGAAATCTTCGATTGCGAACTCCACGCCCCCGATGAGATCAAGAGCTACAAGCGTGGCGAGAATTTCTTCTGGACGAGCTCAAACGGAGCCTCTGGTATGGTTAATATATGCATGTACAGCTATCCTTATGAGGGTCCTGAGACCTTCAATAAGCTATACGTTTTGGCAAAGCGCGACAGCGTCATGGCCGCAAATATTCCCGGCACATTGCCGACGATGCACATGGCAACGGACACTCTTTGCACGACGGTCAAGCCCATTGTTGTCCACAACCAGTATGCCCTTGAGGCGCGAGGGCTTTGGTACATGGAGAACGATGGTATGGGAGGACCTTTCGTAAGTCACTCGCGCGTTGACACCACACGCAATCTGGTCATCGTAGTCGAAGGCTTCGTGTTCGCACCTGAAAAGATGAAACGAGGACTCATGCGACGCCTCGAAGGTTCGCTTTACACATTAAACCTGCCCGATGAGCAGACGGCCCCCATCATCACGACAATGGAAGAGGTGGCTGTCACGGCTGAGGACCGACGCGCCGCACGACAGCACAAGTGATTCCCATAAAGAGCATGATTATGGGATTTATGGAAAAGAGTTTCATTGAAAGAACATTTTAAACGGAATAAGATAAATAATTCTCAAAATGGAAAAAATTAAGATAGGAATCACTCATGGCGACCCTAACGGAATCGGTTATGAGGTTATCTTCAAGACGTTCGCTGACTCTGGAATGTTTGACCTCTGCACCCCCGTCGTCTACGGCTCGCCTAAAGTGGCCAGCTACCATCGCAAGACTCTCGACCTGCAGACCAATTTCAACACAGTTAATTCACCAGCCGATGCCGCTGAAGGAGTCCTGAACCTTGTCCACTGCACAGCCGACGAGGTTAAGATAGACCTCGGGCAGGCTACAGAGGAAGCCGGTCGCGCATCCTTCGTGGCCCTTGAGCGTGCCGTGAAGGATTGGAAGGCTGGGCTGATAGATGCCTTGGTGACGGCGCCCATCAACAAATACTCTATTCAGAATGAGTCATTCCACTTTCCTGGTCACACCGAGTACATCAGCAACCGCGTCAGCCACGACGGGCAGGAACCACTCATGATACTCATGACGGAACACCTGCGAGTAGCCCTTGTCACGACGCATTTGCCTATCGCTGAGGTGGCAACTAACATCACCGAGGAGCACGTGCTTGCACGACTGCGCTCTCTCGCAAATTCGCTGCGCCGCGATTTCGGCATTTCCAACCCACGCGTTGCCGTGCTGGCGCTCAACCCACATGCTGGCGACAGCGGGCTGCTCGGTACTGAGGAGCAGACAGCCATAACTCCGGCCATAGCCAAGGCCGAGGACGAAGGCTTGACCGTTTACGGCCCCTTCGCTGCTGATGGCTTCTTCGGCACCCGAGCCTATGAGCACTACGACGCCGTATTGGCAATGTACCACGACCAGGGCCTCGCACCTTTCAAGATGTTAGCCATGGCCGACGGCGTGAATTTCACGGCCGGACTCGACATAGTGCGCACTAGCCCCGACCATGGCACCGGCTATGATATCGCAGGAAAGGGCATTGCCGACGAGAACTCCTTCCGTCAGGCTATATACACAGCCATCGACATAACGCGAAACAGACAAGCGTGGAACGAGGCTCACGCCAACCCCCTCGAAAAACTCTACATAGATAAACGCGACCGCAGCGAACGCGGCTGACGATGAACGCAAAAGACCTTCAACCCATTAAACAGCGCTACGGCATCGTGGGCAACTGCGAAGCCCTCAACCACGCCATTGATACCGCTCTGCAGGTGGCGAAGACCGACCTCTCGGTACTCATCACCGGTGAGAGTGGTGTTGGTAAGGAGATAATACCACGGCTCATCCACGACAACAGCCTCCGTCGCCAGCGTAAATACTTTGCCATCAACTGCGGTAGCATCCCTGAAGGAACCATCGACAGCGAACTCTTCGGCCACGAGAAAGGTGCCTTCACTGGAGCAATCGGAGAGCATGAAGGCTACTTCGGAGCAGCCGACGGCGGCACGCTATTCCTGGATGAAGTTGGCGAGCTGCCGCTGAGCACGCAGGCACGACTCCTGCGCGTGCTCGAGAACGGCGAGTACATTCGCGTGGGCTCCAGCGAAGTACGCAAAACAAATGTCCGCGTCGTAGCAGCCACGAACGTCAACATACAGATGGCTATCCGCGATGGAAAATTCCGCGAGGACCTCTTCTATCGCCTCAATACAATACCCATAAAGATGCCCCCACTGCGCGAACGCGGTGATGATATCCTCTTGCTGTTTAAGAAGTTCGCTATGGAGATAGCTGCCAAGTACCAGATGCCCGAGCGCATCACGCTCACCCCCGATGCCGAGGAGGTCATGAAGCGCTACAAATGGCCTGGCAACGTCCGGCAGCTCAAGAACGTAACCGAGCAGATGTCCATCCTCTTGCGCGACTCGCGCCTCGTCACGCCCAGCATACTTTCCGACTACGAAATATGGCCCACCATAGAAGAGAATGGAGGACTTGTGCGTGTAAGTCAAGGTGCAGCAGGCAGCCACTCATACGACAATGAGCGTGAGATGCTCTTCCAGATGATTAATGCTCTTCACCGAGAGGTCAGCGAACTTAAGCAGCAGCTTGCAGGTGTGGCACCGGCAGCTACAGCCAATGTCCATGTGCCCGCAAATGTTCCAGTAGCAGATGCAGAAGTCGTTCCCATCATGAGCCAATCTCATATCCAGCAGCCCATCGTCAGCGACCATCGCCCCGCGACCCACGACGACTCCACGCTCTATGCAGAGGAGTATGTCGAAGAGTCGCTCTCTATTGACGAGCAGGAGAAACGCCTCATTATACGTGCTCTCGAGAAAAACCGGGGGCGAAGAAAAAAAGCTGCGGAGGAACTACACATCAGCGAACGGACACTATATAGAAAGATTAAAGAATATGGACTTGAAGAAATATAGATTTCGTCTCGCAGTTTGTTCCTGCGTGTTTGTGCTTGTGTCGTGCTCAATAAGCTACAAGTTCAATGGCGCGAGCATCGATTACACCAAGACGAAAACCATACAGATTGACCAGTTCCCCATTCGCTCTGCCTACGTCTGGGCTCCCATGCAGGCAATCTTCAACAACAAACTTACCGACATCTTTGCTCAGCAGACTAAGCTTCAGCAGGTAAAGCGTGGAGGCGACCTCATAATCTCTGGTGAGATCACGGGCTTCGACCAATTCAACAAAGGCGTCGGCAGCGACGGCTATAGTTCACAAGTTCAGCTGAAGATGACCGTAAACGTTCGTTTCACCAATAACAAGAACCACAAGGAGGATTTCGAACGACAATTCTCCGCTACGACAGAGTATGATGCCACTCAGCAACTGGTCAACGTGCAGGAGGAACTCGTAACGCAGATGACCAAGGACATTACCGACCAAATCTTCAACGCCACAGTGGCCAACTGGTAAAAACTATGCAAGCACTTACGATTTACATTGATAATCCCGGACTGCTCGACGCTACAACGGTGGCTGAGTTGGGCCAGCTGGTGGATCAGCACCCCTCGTTCCAGGCGGCGCGGCTTCTCTATCTGCGTGGACTCTATCAGCTACAGGACGAACGCTTTGGCAGGGAACTGAGCCGTGCTGCCATCTGTATGCCCGACCGTCAGCGCCTTTTTGAGCTCTTTGAGGCCGATGTGCTGCAGGCTGCCATTGAAGCCGATCAGGCTGTATCAGCCGAGAAGGTAGGGCAAGAGCCCTTGCAGCCTGCTGACCGCACCCTCTCACTCATTAATACATTCCTCGTCGGACAGCCTGCACAGCCCGCACCCAGACGCCCGCGTCCGGCAGAGGCCGCAGTTGACTACACAGCCTACTTGATGCAACTTGACGATGCCGCCCCCGAGGCAGTTGGGCCAATGCATACAGAGATGGTGACACTCGAACCTGAAAAATCCAAGCCTATAAGGCAAGAAACTCCTGCTTCTGTAGTTGAAACCTCGGCAACAAAAATGGATGAAACCACAGACGATGAAGCCGACGATTCGGAAGCGCAAAACGACACAGCCGACACTTATTTTACTGAAACTTTGGCACGAATCTACATCAAACAGGGCAAATATGCAAAGGCAATTGAAATAATTCGTCGAATAAGTTTGCTTTATCCACAAAAAAACCGTTACTTTGCAGACCAAATCCGATTCCTTGAGAAATTATTGCTCAATGAAAGCCATAAAAACGAAAGGATGGAATCATAAGAAGACGAGAATAATAATCAAATAATATTTAAACAAAATGTACAATTTACTTGTAATCCTTGTGGTCATCGCATCAATCCTCATGTGCCTCATCGTACTCATTCAGGAGTCGAAGGGAGGCGGACTTGCCAGCGGCTTCGCCAGTGGCAACCAAGTGATGGGTGTGCGTAAGACCACCGACGTCATTGAGAAACTCACATGGGGCTTGGCAGCCGCAATGGTAGTCTTCAGTGTAACATCTGTCTTCTTCATCCCCCGCGCTGGCGGCAACATTTCTGTAATGGAAGGTGCAGCCACCGAGCAGAAGGCTACTGCTCCTACCAACCTGCCCGGCATTCCTGCAACCGACGTGCAAGAGGCTCCCGCAGCCGAAGCACCCGCAGCCGAAGCGCCCGCTGAGGCACCTGCTAACTAAGCCATGCGCTTCATGACAGGTTTCACAATGCAACGTACAGCCTCGACCATCGTCGCGGCCATGATAGCGCTGACCATGCAGGCCAGCGCTTTCGTTTTACGTTACTCGGCTCCCGTACGGGCTTCTGTGAGCGCCGACGAGGAAGCCGTGGTGCTTACGTCCGTCGACCTCTTGCAAGGAGATATGCTGCGCGTGTTGGGAACAACGCTGGAGATCTCCGACCACGATGCACAGATTGTCATCGGCACCATTGGCGGCTCCAACGCCAAACGTATTGCCAAGGCAGGCGTTGATCTTTCCTATCTTGTCGGCAAGCAGCAAGCGTTCGTCATGGCTGTTGATCCCAGCGGACAGCTCGTTATCGCAGGGAGCGATGCTGCAGGCACGGCCTATGGCATCATTGAATTGACGCGTCTGCTTGGCGTCTCTCCATGGGAATGGTGGGCCGACGTGGATCCTGAGCTTCGCTCCCAGTTTACCCTGCCGGAAGGCTTCCTTACACAGCAGTCGCCTGATGTGCCTTATCGTGGCATCTTCATCAATGATGAGGATTTCGGCTTGTTGCCGTGGGTCATGTACAATCATGAGCCCAATGAACAGGGTGCTGTAGGACCACGAACCACCGAGCGCATATTCAAACTTATGCTTCGCTTGCGTGCTAACCTTTACTGGCCGCCCATGCATGAGCATACGCTCCCTTTCTTCCTCACCGAGGGTAATTCTGAACTTGCTAAGCGCTACGGCATATATATCGGCTCAAGCCATTGCGAGCCTTTGGCATGCGATGTCGTAGGCGAATGGCCGCGTCGAGGGCAAGGCGACTATAACTGGGCTACTAACAGCAATGCAGTGACAGCCTTTTGGGAACGGCGTGTAGCCGAGACGGCCGGGCAGCCGATGGTATACACCCTTGGTATGCGAGGCGTACACGACGGCGCAATGCAAGGTTATACCGATGCAAGTGAGAGTCGTCAGGCGCTTGAACAGGTTATAGCCACACAACGAGGCCTTCTCGGCAAGTATATCACGAAGTCTCTTTACATGGTGCCACAGGTGTTCATTCCTTATAAAGAGGTCATGGACCTGTACAATGCCGGACTTCACATACCCGATGATGTCACGCTTATGTGGACCGACGACAACTATGGCTACATCCGTCACTTCCCCAACGAACGTGAGAGCGCACGTTCTGGCGGCAATGGCGTCTACTACCACGTCTCATACTGGGGCCGTCCGCACGACTACCTATGGCTCGGTACTGCCAGTCCCTTCCTGATGTTCCAGCAACTCTCCGAGGCAGCTTACCATGGTGCTTCTCGAATGTGGGTCCTCAATGTCGGTGATATTAAGCCGGCCGAGTATCAGATTTCGCTATTCATGGATATGGCCTGGAATCTCAAGGCAGTGCGAGAGCTCTCGGTGGGAAAGCATATTGAAGAGTTTATGGCGGCAAATGTTGGTCGTGACGTGGCGCGCCTGCTCTCTATCTATCTTAAAGAGCACTATCACCTTTCATTCCAGCGTAAGCCGGAACATCTGGCCGGCACGCGGGTAGAGGAACCCAAAGAGAGCACAACGAATTGGTCGGCAGTGCATGAAATGCCATGGAGTGAAAAGAAAATACGACACCGCCTATCGCGCTACGACCTCATGCAACGCAATGTGCAATGGTTGGCTGACAGCGTCCGCAAGGCTCATCCTGCTCGCTACGACGCATTCTTCCAATTAGTAGAGTATCCAATCATGTGTGCCGCTTTGCAGAACGAGAAATACCTATGTGCGCAACTCGCCCGTCACGGCTTGAGCTACCTTTCGCGCGAGAGTGTTCAGCAGACTTGGCAGCGTTCGGACAACGCCCATAACCGCATACAACAGCTTACGATTCAGTACAATGCCCAGCGTGGCGGCAAGTGGCAGGGAATAATGAATTCCAACCCACGAGCACTAACGGTGTTTCAGCCCGTGCCTCACGTTGCGTCACCTGAGGCCCTTCCTGTAGACAGACCTACGATAGCCACCTTCTACGGAGCGTCGTACAACGCATCTTCGTTCACCGGCAGTACGGTGCTTGACCCAGTGCTTGGCCTCGGAGCCAGCATTCGTGCAATGCCAGTACCAAAGGATTGTAATCTGACATACACCTTTTCCTGCGGATTCCCAGTCTCGCAGAGCCGTGTGGAAGTGGAGATTCACATGCTGCCCACTCACCCGATAGAGGAGCAGCAGCGCTTCACCCTCTCGCTTGACGGTTCTGAGCCGCAGACCTTCACCTACGCAACCGAAGGGCGCAGCGAGCAGTGGAAACAGAATGTGCTGCAGAATTATGCTGTTGTCAGGGCGTACCTCCCTGTATCGAAGGCCACGGGCGACCATAACCTCGTCTTTACCGCCCTCGATGATGGCGTTGTTGTCGACGAAGTCCTCGTTCTAAAATAGTCAAAACAATTTCAACCACTATAAATCCTTTAACTTCTCATAAAAAACTATATGTTTGATAATCTATCCGAACGCCTTGAACGCTCATTCAAGATACTGAAGGGTGAAGGCAAAATCACAGAGATTAATGTCGCCGAGACTCTGAAGGACGTGCGCCGCGCACTTCTCGATGCCGACGTCAACTATAAGGTTGCCAAACAATTCACTGACACTGTCAAGCAGAAAGCCCTCGGACAGAATGTCCTTACGGCTGTGAAACCACAGCAGATGATGGTGAAGATTGTTCACGACGAGCTTGCCATGCTCATGGGGGGTGAGACGGTGGAACTTAATTTGCAAAGCCGTCCGGCTGTAATCCTTATGGCGGGCCTTAATGGTGCCGGTAAGACCACCTTCGCCGGCAAGTTAGCTAATATGCTCAAGACCAAGCGTCAGCGCAAGCCTCTGCTTGTTGCCTGCGATGTCTATCGACCAGCTGCCATAGAACAGCTGCGTGTGTTGGGAGAGCAGATTGGCGTGCCAGTGTACATGGAAATCGCAAGCCAAGATCCCGTGCAGATAGCCTTGAATGCTATTCACGAGGCTAAGGCTAAGAGCTACGATACTGTCATTGTGGATACCGCTGGTCGTCTGGCCATTGACGAGAAACTGATGCAGGAGATTGCTGCCATCAAGCAGGCCGTCAATCCCGATGAGACACTCTTCGTGGTTGATTCCATGACTGGTCAGGACGCCGTCAACACAGCCAAGGAGTTCAACGACCGACTTGACTACACGGGCGTCGTGCTAACGAAGCTCGACGGCGACACCCGGGGCGGTGCTGCCCTCAGCATCCGCACTGTTGTAGATAAGCCCATAAAGTTTGTGGGGACGGGGGAGAAGATGGAGGCCATCGATCCTTTCCACCCGGCTCGTATGGCCGACCGCATTCTCGGTATGGGCGACATCGTAAGCCTTGTTGAGCGCGCTCAGGAGCAGTACGACGAGGAGGAAGCCCGCCGGTTGGAGAAAAAGATTCGCAAGAACCAGTTCGACTTCAACGACTTCTATTCCCAGATTCAGCAGATAAAAAAGATGGGCAACATCAAGGACCTCGCTTCAATGATTCCGGGTGTGGGCAAAGCCCTCAAAGATATCGATATCGACGATGATGCATTCAAGGGAATCGAGGCCATCATTCTCTCCATGACCCCCAAGGAGCGCTCCCATCCGGACCTGCTAAACACCTCGCGCCGTCGTCGTATTGCCTCAGGCTCGGGCACTGACATCCAAGCCGTCAACCGTCTCATCAAGCAGTTCGACCAGACGCGCAAGATGACGAAGATGGTCACCGATCCCAAGATGGCCGCGATGATGGCTAAGATGCCGAGGAGATAGGCTCGCACTGCGTGCGAAGTTTAAAGTTTGAGGTTTAATGTATAATGTATAATGAGAACGCCTCAAGCTATGGACAACGCAGCAAGCAGAACAATCTTCATTAGACTTTAACATTAAACATTATACTATAATGACACTCATCGACGGCAAGGCCACAGCTGCCACCATCAAGGCAGAGATAAAGCAGGAAGTAGAGCATATTGTAGCTGCTGGTGGCAAGCGCCCTCATCTTGCAGCCATCCTCGTGGGGCACGACGGCGGCTCGGAAACTTATGTTAATAATAAGGTACGCGCGTGCGAGGAATGCGGTTTCCGCAGCACACTCCTTCGTTTCGAGGACAATCTTAGTGAAGATGCCTTGCTCGAGGAAGTGGAGAAGCTCAATACCAACGCCGACATAGACGGCTTCATCGTGCAACTGCCCCTGCCACGTCATATTGACGAGCAGAAAGTCATTGAGGCCATTGACTATCGCAAGGACGTTGATGGTTTTCATCCCATCAACGTTGGGCGCATGGCAATCGGCCTGCCGGCCTTCATCTCTGCCACGCCCAAGGGCATCCTCGAGCTGTTGCGACGCTATGGTGTCGAGACGGCAGGCAAGAAATGTGTCATCCTCGGTCGCTCCAATATCGTAGGCAAACCAATGTCGCAGCTGATGATGCAGAAGGGCGTTGACGCCACGGTCACAGTCTGCCACTCTCGCTCTAAGACGCTGAAGGAGGAGTGTCGCGCTGCCGACATCATTATCGCTGCTATCGGTCAGCCTGCTTTTGTCACAGCTGATATGGTGAAGCCTGGAGCTGTTGTCATCGACGTCGGCACAACGCGCGTTACAGATGCTACCCGCGCTCGCGGATGGCGCCTTCAGGGCGACGTCGATTTCCAAGGCGTAGCGCCAATAGCCTCTATGATTACTCCCGTTCCAGGCGGTGTAGGTCCCATGACTATCTGCATGCTTATGCAGAACACACTGGCTGCCGGCCGCCACGAGTACTACGATTAAACCTCACAACCAGCCTCATGATTATCCCGACGAGGGATGATTGTGAGGCTTTTTTTTCTTATCACAATGAAACGATTTCTTACTTTAGTGTCTGCCTGCATTGTTCTCATTGCGCCAACGTGGGCAGTGCTCAAGGAACGCGATCTGGCGCGCACACTTGGTGTACTGCGTTCTGAACTGCAGGCCGACTATCATCGTCAGCAGGCTTTCAAGGCTCGTTACGAACAACAGGGAGCCGCGCAACACGAACAGCTGGTGTGGTATATGAATCAGTGCGAGCAGATAGGGCTGATGCTCTATTCGCAGACGACAGACAACACGTTCGATATGGCTTACGCTTGTCAGCAGGCCGTGAACCTCTACCGCCAGCTCTACAGCCGTAGCGGCCGCGCCCTGCCTTACGACAAGATAATAGCGCACATGCGCCACGAGATAGAGCGCTATGACTCGCTCATAATGTCGCTCAACAGCATTCCGCCTGTGCTCAACCAGGACTCGCTTTCAGAGAGCGACAGCCATCTGCTCGGGGCTATAGATTCGCTCGCGGCGCGCGTAGATACGACCCTTGCCGCAGAGCCAGAGGCCGAAGGAACACCACTCACCGACGATACTCCCGAAGAAGGGCTGCACGAGCCACTCTTCTTGCAGGGGCAGCAGCTGCAGGACCGTCTCGAATGTATCAGTTACGCCACAGTCCTGCGCGACAACATGCAGGAGTTCCTTGAGAGCCTCGAAGCTGAGAGCAGCTACTATCAGAGCGTTCAGCAGAAAGTTCAGGAACTGGGCACCTTCGCTCAGTCGCGCTACAAGATGTTGCAGGACAATATCTATGTCAATGGCGGACCCAGCTACTTCACCATACTCTCGCGTCTGCCCCAGTACGTGCAGCAGGCACGTAGGTCGGCCGCTTCTAAGTATGCGCCTTTCAAGGGCCAAGGCAGTTCCTATTCCGAGTGGCGTGGTGTGCCGGTGATGTTCATCAGCCTTTTTGTGTTTATTTACCTCGCCGGAGCCATAGGCCTCACATACCTCGTTCTACGCTGGCTGATTCCGCGCCGATGGTTCAAAGCCGAGCATAAATACCGCCGCCAGGTGCTCACCCTCGTCATCGGTTTTGCCCTCTTCGCCATCGCCGTGATGATTATCCGTCACTTCGTAGAGCGCAATTTCATTCAGATGTCCACGGCGCTCATAATAACCATGGCATGGCTGCTTGAGATTGTATCGCTCTCTATCTTTATTCGTCTGAAGGGTGAACAGATGCGTCATGCCGTGCTCATCTACACCCCTCTGATGCTGCTCTCGTCGCTGGTCATCATGCTGCGCGTGCTGCTTTTGCCCAACAGCCTGCTGAACCTTGCCTTCCCACCCGTGCTTCTGGCATTCACTCTGTGGCAGTGGTGGATGGTGCGCCGCCATCGTCGCGGTCTTCCTCTCTCCGACGTCATCTATTCACACATCACAACCTTCGTAATGGTTGTTGCCACCATCGCCGCATGGGCTGGCTACACGCTCCTGGCCGTGCAGGTGCTCGTCTGGTGGACGTTCCAACTGGCGGCTATCATGACCATTACCTGCCTTTACGACCTCCTCTCTATGTTCGAGGATCGCTATATGCTCGTACGTCTGAAGCCAGAACTGCGCGAACGTGTCATCGCTGGCGACGACGTGGACGCAGAGGCAGCCCCATTACTCAAGGCCATGGAGCAGGGCAAGTTCATCACCACCACGTGGGTCTACGATTTTCTCCGCCTGACGCTGGTGCCCATACTCGCCGTAGGTTCTGTGCTGGTGTGCATCTATTGGAGTGCTGACATCTTCGAGATGACCAGCATCTGTGAGAAAGCCTTCTTCAAGAATTTCATCGACCAGAAGGACCTTGTGCAGATATCCCTCTCCAAGCTTTGCCTCGTGGCTGCGCTTTGGTTTGTATTCCGCTATCTCAACTATGCCATCTGCAGCTTCTACCTCTACTTCCGCAAGCACACGGTCTCGGACGAGAACGAGCAGGTGAACACCACCCTCGCGCGCAATATCATTGCCATCCTTTGCTGGGGGCTATACATCATCACCGTGTTCGTAATCCTCAACGTTCCCAAGAGCGGTATCTCTATCGTCACGGCTGGCCTGGCCACAGGCCTCGGCTTTGCCATGCAGGATCTTATCGAGAACTTCTTCTACGGCCTCTCGCTCATGACAGGTCGCCTGCGTGTAGGCGACTATATCGAGTGCGACGGCATTACAGGTAAGGTTGAAAGCATCACCTATCAGTCCACACAGGTTGTCACGCTGGATGGCTACGTCATCTCTTTCCTTAACAAAGCCCTCTTCAACGGCAACTTCAAGAATATGACTCGCAATCATAGCTATGCCTTCGTAAAAGTTCCTGTGGGCGTGGCCTACGGCACCGATGTGGCCCAGGTGCGCAGCCTCCTTGTCGCAGCCTTGAAGCCTCTCACCGATGAGCGCAACGCTGCCGGCAAGCATATAGTTGACCCGGCGCGTCATGTAGATGTCGTCTTCTCTGATTTCGGCGAGAGCAGCGTCGACCTCTACGTGTCCCTGTGGGTGCTTGTTGAAGAGCGTTTTGCACTGCTCGGCCGCGTCAAGGAAATCATCTATCAGACCCTCAATGCCAACAACATCGAGATACCATTCCCGCAGCGCGACGTGCATGTGCGGAAGGTTGTGGAATAAAGGTTCCCGTGGAGCCTGCTTGAATGGCTAAATCAGCAGGCTGAAGCTGCTCATACAGCATGCTATGTAAATTCAAATTATTAAGTGTCAGAATATGAAAAGTTTTTTAGGACGAAACTGGACAGCCCTGGCCGTAGTGGCTGTCGCCGCAGGGGCTCTCTGCACAAGCTGCAAGAGCGTGGAATATAATGTCGAGAACGTGAAGCAGCTGGCTGAGCTGCAGGGTGTGCCCAAGCAGGGCTACCAAGGAATGAGCATCTACAAGGACTACCTTGTGAGTCTGCAGAACACGGGCGTAGCCACCATCTATCGCCTGCGCAACGATGGGATGGATTGCCTGCGGCAGTTCAAACTGGCGAGCAATGATAAGGTTAACCACGCGAACGTGGCCAGCTTTGGGCTTGAGCGCTATAAGCCATCCGACGAGTTCCCGCTGCTCTACGTCTCCCAGTGCTCGCGCCAGCGCTACAAAGGGCTAAAGGACGTTTGCTTCGTCGAACGTATCTCCCTCACCGAGGATCCTCGGCTTGTCCAGACCATCGTTCTTGACGACTCCGACGGCCTCTTCGGTTATGCCCTGCAGTGGGTTATAGACCACAGGCGTCGCCTGCTCATAGGCTATGGCAACACACTTGAGAATCTGGCCGAGGGCAACCGCTGGCGAATGATGTTTTTCCGCCTGCCCGCGTTAAGCGAGGGACCCGAGGTGCACCTGCGCCCCGAAGATGCGCTCGACAACTATTGCATCCAAGACATCGACGCCCGCTTCGTGTCCCAGCAGATAGGGCAGGGGGCTTGCGTCCACAAAGGGCGCATGTACATTCCCGTAGGCGTGGGCACTGAGAAGCACCCCAGCATACTCTACGTTTGGAACCTGCGCCGCAAGCGCCTCGAACAGGTGCTGAACCTTCAGAAGCTTGTCCCTGCCGAATTTGAGGACTGCGAACCCTACCATGGCAATCTCATCATGCAGACCAACGGAATGGGGGTTGTCCGCATTCATCCCTTGCCTTAGAATTAGCAAGCCCGCCTGTCGGAATATAGACAGGCGGGCTTTTTTCTTTTGTTCCAAACGGCAGAATCCTGAGCTTCTGCCTGAATAAGGCTTAATACATATTCACTATGGCCTCGTAGAGTTCCTGCTTGCCGCTGGTCTGCTTGGGCTCTCCTACCTTCTTGCCATACTCGTAAGCCTCCTCAAAGGTCATGCAACCCTCTTCAAACTTCTTGCCGAGGCCGCTGTCGAAGCTGGCGTAGCGCTCCTTGACCATAGCGCAGAGGGGCGACTTCTCGATGAGTTCGGCTGCTGATAGCAGGGCGTGGGCCATGGCGTCCATAGCTGCGATGTGTGCAATGAAGATGTCTTCGAGATCGGTCGAGTTACGGCGCGTTTTGGCGTCGAAGTTTGTGCCGCCGTCCTTGAAGCCGCCGCCCCGGATAATCTGGAGCATTGCCTGCACGAGCTCGAAGTGGTCGATTGGGAACTGGTCAGTGTCCCAACCGTTCTGGTAGTCGCCGCGGTTGGCATCGATGCTGCCGAGCATACCGGCGTCTACGGCGCAAGCCAGCTCATGCTCGAAGGTGTGGCCGGCGAGGGTGGCGTGGTTGACCTCGATGTTCACCTTGAAGTCCTTGTCGAGGCCGTGTGCCTTCAAGAAACCGATGACGGTCTCTGTGTCGGCATCATACTGGTGCTTCGTTGGCTCCATGGGCTTTGGCTCGATGAGGAAGGTGCCCTTGAAACCTTTTGCACGGGCGTAGTCGCGTGCCATGCGGAGCATTGTTGCCATGTGCTCCTTCTCGCGCCCCATGTCTGTGTTCAAGAGGCTCATGTAGCCCTCGCGGCCACCCCAGAAGACGTAGTTTGTGCCACCCAGCTCTATGGTGGCATCGATGGCGTTCTTGATCTGCACGATGGCGCGGGCCACGACGTCGAAGTCGGGGTTCGTCGAAGCGCCGTTCATGTAGCGCTTATGCCCGAACACGTTGGCTGTGCCCCAGAGGAGCTTTATGCCCGTCTCGGCCTGCTTCTGCTTCAGGTAAGCCACAATTTCCTTGAGGTTCTTCTCGTAGGTCTCCACGTCGGCGGCCTCGGCTACGAGGTCAACGTCGTGGAAGCAGTAGTACTCAATGCCAAGCTTCTGCATAATTTCAAAACCGGCATCGGCCTTGTCCTTAGCGGCTTGAATGGGGTCGGCGGCTGCGTTCCAGGGGAAGGTCTTGGTGCCGGGACCGAACTGGTCGGAGCCTTCGGCACAGAGTGTGTGCCACCAGCACATGGCGAACTTGAACCATTCGCTCATCTTCTTGCCCATGACGATGCGGTCGCGGTCGTAGTAGCGGTAAGCCAGGGGATTCTTGCTCTCGACGCCTTCGAACTTGATGGCGGAAATCTCAGGAAAAAACTGTTCCATTTTCAGAATAATTAAATGAGTTGATTATTTATTGAATTGATAATCTACGAAGTAGATGAATACAATTATTTTTTTTGCGAACCACAGATTACGCGGAATCTTCATTATATTATCAACTTTAACCATCGCTCGTAAGCCTCGCGGTAGGCAGCCTCGTTCTTTGCGTCGGGCTCTATGACCTGCAGCTTCTTCAGCGCTGCAAAGGCCTCGCGGTGGTCTGCGTAGATGCCGGCACCGATTCCTGCACCGCGTGCAGCGCCTACGCTGCCGTCGGTATCGCATAGCTCAATGGTGGCTCCTGTGACGCCTGCCAGGGTCTGGCGGAATATTGGGCTGAGGAACATATTGGCCTGTCCGGCACGGATGGTCTGCAGGTTCATGCCCATCTGCTTCATCACTTCCATGCCGTAGGCGAACGAGAACACGATTCCCTCTTGGGCGGCGCGCAGCATGTGGGGCTGCCCGTGGCGGTTGAAGTTGAGCCCATGGATGCTGGCACCTATCTCGCGGTCACAGAGCACGCGCTCGGCGCCGTTGCCGAAGGGGAGGATTGACAGCCCGTCGGCGCCGATGGGAGCTTGGGCGGCGCAGTCGTTCATCTCGGAGTAGGACAGAGTAGGGGCTACCGTGCGGCGCATCCATGAGTTGAGGATGCCAGTGCCGTTGATGCATAGCAGCACGCCGAGGCGCACTGCCCCCCGGGACCCCTCGATTTGTGGCGCTTGGGAGCTACCTGTCTGCTCATCCGTCGCAGTGGGATTATAGGGAGCCAGCCCATGGTTGACGTGTGCAAACGTGTTCACGCGGCTCTGCGGGTCATAAGCCACATGCCCCAGAACGCCATAGACCACACCCGAGGTGCCGGCCGTAGTGGCAGCCTCGCCTGGCTCGAAGACGTCAAGGGAGAGGGCATTGTTGGGCTGGTCGCCGGCACGGTAGGTGATGGGCGTGCCGGCGGCGAGACCAAGCTCTGCGGCAGCTGCGGCACAGACTTCGCCCTGAAGGCCGAACGTCGGGACTTGCTCGGCGAGCATATCGGCGGGGACCCCGAAGTAGTCGAGCAGGAACTTGGCAGGGCGCTCCTCAGCGAAGTCCCACATCATGCCCTCTGAGAGGCCGCTGACAGTAGTAGCCGGAATGCCAGAGAGGCGCAAGGCGATATAATCGCCGGGGAGCATTACCTTGAAGATCTTATGGAATGTCTCGGGTTCGTTCTCGCGCACCCAGGCAAGCTTGGAAGCTGTGAAGTTGCCGGGGGAGTTCAGCAGGTGGCTGAGGCAACGCTCGCTGCCCAGTTCAGCGAAAGCTCGCTGCCCGAAGGGAACGGCGCGCGAGTCGCACCAGATGATAGAATCGCGCAGAGGGCGCAAGTCCTTGCCTACGCACACGAGACCGTGCATCTGATAGCTGATGCCTATGGCTTTCACGTCCTCTTTAGCCACCTGGCTCTGGGCCATGATGTCTGCCGTGCTTGCTTTCAGATATGCCCACCAGTCATCGGGCACTTGTTCGGCCCAGCCGGGCCGGACTGCCTTGATGGGCGCTTCTGTTTTAGGGTACGATGCGGAAGCTATGCAGGCTCCGCTTTGCGCATCGACCAGCGAAGCCTTCACGCTGGACGAACCAATGTCATAGCCGAGAAGATACATTAAGTTTAAAGTTGAAGGGTTAAGGGGTTAAAAAGTATAAAGGCCTATAAAGGCTTAAGGGGCAAGTTGGTGAACCCCGATTGCACTGCAAAGTTAACTCTTTTTCTCTCACGCGTGTGCACTATTACATTAATTTTATGTTAAATGATACATGAAGTAAGTTTCTTGCAACATTTCCAAAAATAAAGATGGAATCAACTCGAGGTACAGACCAATGTGAATCTTGAAGTGTCGTTGCACGGGCGACCTTTTCTTAGACTAAAATAAAAACCGCACATGTCACGGACTGGTAGAGTCGTCAATGACATATGCGGTGCAACATCAGAACTATCATGCAAAAAAGGATGAGGCAACCTCTGTACGAAACCTTTAAGCCTTCTGTCCAGAACCCTTAAGGGTTATTGGCAAAAGGCTTAAGGGTTATTGGCAAAAGGCTTAAGGGTTTTTCGCATAACCCTTGGGCCTTTGATTTTACCTGAAATAGGTACTCTCC
Organism: Bacteroidaceae bacterium; assembly: GCA_017469685.1. Lineage (GTDB taxonomy): Bacteria > Bacteroidota > Bacteroidia > Bacteroidales > Bacteroidaceae > Physcousia. The sequence continues at coordinate 29,991 of JAFUFW010000083.1, forward strand.
TTGTTACGGCGGTTGGCCAAGAATTAATCTGAGAACTTTCAATCGCATTTTTCATCCTATTTGAAAAAAAAAACGAATCTCTAAGCCCTAATCCCTAATCTTTTCTTACCTTTGCGGCATGAATAAACAGCAAAAAGCATGAAAACCAAACAAGAAATCGTTGAAAACTGGCTGCCACGCTACACCAAGCACCCGCTTGAGGACTTCTCACAGTTGGTGCTGCTGACCAATTTCAACAACTACGTGGACATCTTCTGTGAGCACTTCGGCATCCCTGCGCCCGCCTACGAGGCTAATATGCGCATGGCTACGGCTGATGGCATTACGATGATTAACTTCGGAATGGGCTCGCCTAATGCGGCCATCATCATGGACCTGCTCGGAGCCATCAACCCCCGCGCCTGCCTCTTCCTGGGCAAATGCGGAGCAATCCCGTCCAAGGTGAGCATGGGGGACCTCATCCTGCCGTTGGCAGGCATCCGCGGCGAAGGTACGTCCAACGACTACTACCCGCCAGAGGTGCCGGCCCTGCCCGCCTTCATGCTGCAGAGAGCAGTCAGCTCCGCGATTCGCGATGCGGGGCTCGACTACTGGACAGGCACCGTCTACACCACTAACAGACGCATCTGGGAGCACGACGAGCGCTTCAAGGACTACCTGCGCACGACGCGCGCAATGGCTGTGGACATGGAGACGGCCACACTCTTCACCACAGGATTTGCCAATCATATCCCAACTGGTGCACTGTTGCTCGTCTCTGACAACCCCATGACCCCCGACGGCGTCAAGACGGCTGAGAGCGACAAGAAGGTTACTACCAACTTCGTTCACGACCACGTGCTCATAGGCATTCAGAGCCTCGAGAAAATCAAGAAAGAAGATAAGACAGTCAAGCATCTGAAGTTTGACTGGTAATGGCAAGGATGATTGGTAATGGCAACCGTGATTGATAATGGCTAAAAAGCAGACAGGAGGAATCACTTACGAGGAGATTGTGCGGCAGGTGCAGGTCGGAGACTTCAAGCCTATCTACTATTTGATGGGCGAGGAAGCATATTATATCGACCGCATTGCCGATTTCATAGTCGAGAAAGCGCTGCTCGAGGAGGAGCGCGACTTCAATCTGACAGTCGTCTACGGCCCTCAGACCACGGGCGAGGAGGTGGTGAACGCCGCCAAACGCTACCCCATGATGGCTGAGCGCCAAGTGGTTGTCGTGCGTGAGGCGCAGGGACTGCCGCGCAAGGAGGCACTCGCCTTCTATGCACAGAAGCCTATGCCGTCGACGGTTCTTGTGCTCTGCCACAAAAATGGTAAACTCGACCTTCGTACAAACCTTGCAAAGGAGATACAGAAATCTGGAATCGTCTTCGAATCTGCCAGATTTAAAGACTATCAACTGCCTGGTTTTGTGCGTACTTATGTCCGACGTAAGGGCCTTGAGATTGAGCCAGACGCGTGCGAGATACTCTGCGAGCACGTAGGCGCAGATCTCAGCCGCCTTGCTGCAGAGCTCGACAAGCTCGTCATGGCCGTGGGGGAGGGGAGCCGCATCAACGCCCAAGCCATTCAAGACCATGTAGGTATCAGCAAGGAGTTCAACTCCTTCGAGCTGCTGGGCGCCCTCGCACAACGCGACGTGATGAAGTGTACACGCATAGTGAATTATTTTGACAGCAATCCAAAAAACTTCGCCCTTCAGCCTACGCTGGCCACGCTCTTCAAATATTTCTCCGATCTTATGCTTGCCTACTACTCTCCGGTGAAGACAGAGGAGGGCATTGCAGGCTGGCTCAACCAGTCGGCATGGCAGGTGCGCAAGAACATTCTTCCTGCCATGCGGACGTTCACCGCAACAAAAGTGTATCAGATTATCGGTGAAATACGTCGAACGGATGGCGCATCGAAGGGGGTAGGAGGCCAAAAAACGACCGACGGAGACCTTCTAAAGGAACTTGTTTTTTTCATTCTCCACTAATTTTGTTGCTATTTTTGCTCAATCTGGAAACAGAATTTTTAGGCCCTAACGTGCTTGCATAAAACACGATAGGGCCTTTTTCTTGGCCTTGAGAATCGCTCAGAAAAATCGCCGCCGCCAATCTTCGGGCTGCAAGACACGCACGCGATTTTCACAAGCCGGCGGTTTGAATTTACAAATCTTTACGTTTTGTGGCCTGAACGATTTGGTTTTATGAATTTACAAACCAGTATTTCAAAAGCCGAACTTCCATTGATTTATAAATCAAAACCCGGGTTTAACACCCGCAAACTTTACGTGTGAATATGCAAACTCCCCTGTTCGAATAAGTGAATAAATATTTATTTCTTGTAGACAATACGTGCTAATAAGCCGAAAACCAATAATATGCCAAATCGTCAACCCTTATTTTTATTCATAAAGGTCGCTTTTTGCGAAAAACACACGCTCGGGAATTGATTTTCTTAGCCGTGTATAGTTTAGTTGGTAAAGAATCAGTGTTTTAGGAGAATTGATTAAAGGGTTTTGTTTAAGCATATGTAAATGTATTCTTTTATATTTGCGTTTGCAAATGCGAATCTTTGCAAACGTGAATTTAAACTTTTAAAGTTCGAGTTTTAAAACGGATCGAAAATATAAATTTAAAGATTTTCGATTAAAAATTTGCAGGTTTAAATTCTTTTTTCTTACTTTGCAGCGCAAAACCTCATAGGGAGTAGTCATTGGCCTATCAAAAGTAGTCCCAGAAGAGCAATGAAAGAGCGTATATATAAGATCATGCAAAGCGAGAATATGACGCAGCGCGAGTTTGCGCAAGCCTTAGGTATCTCGCCATCATCGCTCTCGAGTATCTTCAATGGGCACACCTCTCCGACAAACTATACCGTTCAGGCCATTCATCGACAGTTCCCCGACATTAACATCGCATGGCTGATGTTTGGCGAAGGTGAGATGCTCTCTGGAGATTCTCACGCCACCGATGCCGACGAGGCTCAGGCTGTCGAAGGTGCTGCATCGCAGACGCAACCCGCTGCATCCAGTCCCGCCGAAAGCCTCACCGCTCAAACCACGCCTGCAGAGGCAGGCGCACCCGCTCAGGTGATAATAAGAGAGACGGTGAAATATGTTGACAAACCGCAGCGTAAGATTGCCCGAATCCACATCTTGTATGATGATGGAACCTTCGAGACCTTCGAAGGTGGAGCCGCAAAATGAGCCACGAAGCAGTCCCTCGATGCAATGTCAGAGCCGTAAATGACGGCTGATCTTATCGATTCAATTCTGTAAAAAACATATCATATATCACTTTTACCCAAGAATGCTGGCCGCAAATCCTCTTTTCTACTCCTTATTTTCTTAAGCGGCCCAAAAAAAGGAGCTCCACCCGTGAGGGCATGAGCTCCTTTTTTGTTTGACCCTTCCTGAATCCCTAAACCTTATCACTCAATAAGCCTGGATACAGAATGTCTGGATAAAAACTGCCTATTAATATATCTACAACCCTGTATACTCAACACCATCGCAGCCGATCTCTGCACTATCGAAGGCTAAGCAAAAATAATAAGGAACTAAGTCCATCGTCGCTTCACTTATGCCCCTTCGAATGATACTGCCTCTTTTTTTTCTTCTATTTTTGCACAACATCGCAAAAAAGCACTATCTTTGCAAGCGAAATAAGCTCTTTGACATTTTGTTGTGAATTGCTGTCATTTTCAAAGTTGTGAATTGCTTGAAATTCTTCATCTTTGAACCATCATAAACACCTTAAGGCTTTTATCTCTGATTCAGATAAAGTTGTGAATTGCTTGAAATTCTTCATCTTTGAACCATCATAAACACCTGGCGCCCTTTCCAGCCGTTCCCGTCTCTTGTTGTGAATTGCTTGAAATTCTTCATCTTTGAACCATCATAAACACCACACGTGGCGTGACGCAAGTAGGCCCGCTTGTTGTGAATTGCTTGAAATTCTTCATCTTTGAACCATCATAAACACCCACCAGCCACCATATTTAGTCAGTGCCATGGTTGTGAATTGCTTGAAATTCTTCATCTTTGAACCATCATAAACACCTGACACCGCGACAGGCCGCACCACGGGTCAGTTGTGAATTGCTTGAAATTCTTCATCTTTGAACCATCATAAACACCCACAATATACGCCCTGAATGATAACAAGGTGTTGTGAATTGCTTGAAATTCTTCATCTTTGAACCATCATAAACACCGCTCTTTTGGGTTCAGAGTATTAGCGGCTTGTTGTGAATTGCTTGAAATTCTTCATCTTTGAACCATCATAAACACCACGATTCTGGTAAGATGGTATTAATCAAAGATTTAAGGCATGACTTAGAATTAAAAAAAAGTTTATGATTTGATAGCGGACTCTGTCAGTATCGACAGAATCCGCTATCCAAAGATGATGCGGTCAGAAGAGTTCAAGCTGTTGTCCAGGAGCTTCGGGCGATTTCTCTTTCTTGCCATAGAATAGTTGAATGTCGCCGAACTGCTTGTCAGTAATTCCCAAAATGCCAACCTTCCCGTACTCTGGAAGTAACGCCCGAACACGCTTCATGTGTACTTCCATGTTCTCTCTGCTTGCACAATGCCTGATATAAATTGAAAACTGGAACATCGTGAAGCCGTCGCCCATGATGTCCTTGCGGAACTTTGTCGCCGCCTTGCGTTCCTTCTTGGTGTCGGTGGGCAAGTCAAAGAAAACGAGAATCCACATAACGCGATACTGGCTAAATCGTGAACTTTCGTCGATGATAATCATGGCCCTTACGCATCCATTTGAGGATAGCTGATCTTGCGCAGTTCGCCGCTGAAGCATTTATAGAGCGAGGCTGTTGTCTGGGACGCTGCAACCATCAATGGGCTGCGCTTGCCGTCAATGACGACGTCGAGCACGGGAATGGACAGCAGTTCTACCTTCAGCTCTTTCGTCAGCTCAGAATAATCAGGGTGACGCTGCATAATCTTTATTACCAACTCATCGACGTAGGGGCGATAAGGCTCCATGATGTCATCGGCCAGACAATAGGCGTTGTAGCGGTTGTGGTGGTGGATGCCGAGGGTGGGAAGGAGTCCGCTGCTGACCAAAGACCTTGCGATGACGGCGCGCAGGATGGCGTAGCCGTAGTTCAAAAGATTGTTAGGTGGCGCTTCCTCGCGGCCTCTGACGAAATCGGGAATCTCGGGAAAGATGTTGCGCCAGTAGTAAGCCGCCGCCCTTGCTTCGAGGTTGTCGGCATCGCCGCTGCGCACCTCATCCACCCATACACGCATACACTTGGTTTGTGCTTCGGTGTAGGTGCTCAGTACCACCTCCTGATTAGCAATCTTCTGCTTTATTGTCTGTTGCCACAGCTGTTTGCGCAGCGGTAGCGATGCGTCGAGTTGATCGCGGAAACGCTCATTCTGTAGTGTGTTGCCGTAGAGCGGCAGCATCAGTCCTACGGGCATACTGCGGCTGTCGCAGGTGATGACGGAGGCGTTGTTTTCCAGCAGAGCTTCCATCGCTCCCGTGGTGATGGTGATGCGTTTGTTGTCGAGCACTACGACTCCGATGTCCTCTATCGGTATCGTGCGCTCGTTCATCTTCTTGAACTCCGGTGTCAGCGTGTCGTTCTTCTCCACGTCTGGCAGCTGAATCACCAGTTGCCTGTTGCGGAGGCTGAGGTAAGCAGGATTGGAAAAGCAAAGCGTTTTCTTGATCATAGGCTTTAGAATAAAAAGAGTCCACATGGTGATGTGGACTCAAACGGTTAATAATCTAGTTTTCTTTCGCAGGTAATATATCGCCAAGGTGATTGATGCGGACTTTCACTATGCCTTCGAGGGGAGCAAGTGATTTTAGATTAATATATGTTATACCTTTTAATTGAGGGTCTTTGGCAACTGTTGTTTCTAAATGGTGTCTAAAGATAAAGTCTCTAACACATTGATTACTGTATTCAATCTTGGATAATGCTTGTACTCTATACAAATGCTTACTAATCTCGAATCGGTTCTTCGGGTCGAACAAATCAATCGCTTTCGGGTCGAAACCATGTTCAATATCAGGGAAGATGAAGTATTCATTCTGCTTCATGGAAAATAGGAACTTCCAACCTAAGGATGTGTTGTAGTCTGTATCAACCACTGGTTGACCCAGAGCCTTTCTCGTGGTAGCCTCCAGAAATGATACAGCCACGTCTTGCAGGTTCCCATCGGCATCGCGATAGACGGCAATATGATGTGTGCTGGCTGTCTGTACGTAATCCACAGGGCGCCGGTGTCCTTCGCTGTCCGTGATGATGTGTCCGAGGTGGTCTTTTGCTTCGTGCAAGGAAATCGCGCTGAGGACCCCACGGATGCGAACACTCTTGATGGTGATGCCCTTCGCCTTGTTGAGATAAATCGGGTTCTCGTCGAGATTGGAGAATGCTTTCTTGGCGTCGCCGCCAAATTCCTCCAGTCGCGCTTGCAGGATGCGACGTATGCCCACATCGATGACCTTGTCCAATTTCAGGTCGGGCGATACAGGCTTGCGAATCGGGTAGTAGTCCTCGTAATAGACCAATTTCACGCGCGGAGGTACTTGCTCGGCGTGCTCTTCGTTGAGCCAGATGGGATTCTTTTCGGGTGAGTTCTTGCCTGTGAACGCTTTCTTGGGGTCGTCGCCGAACTGTGCCAGGCGGGCAATGACGGCTTCGCGATACATCTTCTTGGCTATCAATGCGGCGCGTTCCAGCGTCATCTTTCCATCTATTTTCACGTCCTCAGACACGCGATGCAGCGTGTGTCCGTAGATGGTCTCATTGTGGAGCTGTCCGCGCGGTGTCAGTTGCACCTTCCTTTTTGTTCCATCCTTGGACTTGGTCTTGTTGACATTCTGTGTCATCACCTTGTTCTTGGCCTTGATGGAGATGAGGATGTCTTCGAGTTGCCGCTTGGCCTCCATGCGGAACTGGTCAAGCGGGATGGGGGCGCGGAAGCGCAGCTTGCCGCGGCTGTCACGATAGAGATAGCGCTGCTCTATGCCATAGATACTGTTGGACTTGTCGCTGCGGGCGTTGAGGTTGTTGAGATACTGGATGTAGGCGGGTTGGGTGAAAGCGATGGTCAGGGCGTCCATAGCGTGGTGGCGGTGGTCGTTGCGTTTCGTCCAGCCCTTGATGCGCTGGATGGTGCGGCCGTCTTTGTCCTGATAGCTCTCTGTGAGTCCCAGACGGTCGTACTTGTCCCAATTGAGCTCCTGCATGACATCCACGAGCTGCCAGTCCTCACGCAGACGGTCTGTGATGCTTCCGATGGTCGGCACCACTACGCTCACGAGGTCCTCCAGTATCTCCCGCGCTTTCTTGGCGATATATTGGGAGTTGCGCAGGTCGCGGTCGATAAATCCGTCGGGGATGTCGGTTTCGCGCATCAGGAGTTTGTCATGCTTCGACTTGCTGACGATACCCCGGCGATAAAGGTCGTCAATCTTGGCCTTGTATGACGCAGCCTGCTCCTCGCCCCATTTACCAAGAATATAATCGAAGGCCGTGGCACTGCCCTTCTCGATGTTGATGTCTCGTGCTTCCAGCGTCTTGTTGGAAAACGAGTCGTCGAAGAGGCGGGCCTGCGGGATGATGTGCTCGATATCGAAATCCTTGCTGAACAGGCGGTCTTTAGGGATATAGGTGTCGGAGTAGAGGGTCTTGAAGCCATTGTCCTTCAGCTCCATATAGAGCTTGTAGCGGATGATGTCGTTGCGGCTGACGTGCGGGATGCCGAATTCTGTCTCCAGAGTCTTTCGGTATTTCTCGTTCAGCAGGTTGGCTTCGTTGATGTCGGCGGTTGTCTTCTCGCGTTCTTTTGCGCTCTGTTTCAGGTCACGTGCCAGCTCGATGCGGATCTCGTCTGGCTTGCCGTAGGCATCGCAGACGGCATTGACCACATTGATCATCTGATTGAGAATTTTCTCCACGACGGGGTTGCGTAGCGCATTGCGCGGCAGCAGCTCAAGACGGCTGAGATACTCCCTGTTGGCCAGTTCTTCCTTGGTACGTGAACGCTCGGAATGTTTGTATCCAGCTTCTTCGCAAGCTTTATCGTAAATGTGACCTTCCTTCAGGTGAGGCAGGATCTTCCGCATGGCCTTGGAGCTGAGGCTGCCGTAGTCTTCCTGGAAGGTCACGTTGGCCAGCACCTGTGCAAACTCGCGGTCGCAGTGGCAGAGGCTTTGAAGCTTGGCGATGAGTGCTTCGTCGCCCGTCTTGGAATTGTCACCTTCGTAGGAGTAGAGCAGGTGCCAGAGCTGATAGAGCGGCTGCTGGTCGAAGGAATGTCCTTCGAGCGAAGCGTCGAAATGAAGGATGTCCTGATTGATGCCAAGCAGGGAGAAGATGTTGCTGCTTATCTCTTCGATGTCATGGGCGGTGAGCTTGCTGATGTCGTATTCTTCGTGACCGGAAAGCGCAATGATCTTGAAATAGGCACGATAGAGGGCCGCGATTGTCCGGTTGCCCTCAATCTCTTTGTAGTTCAGGTCGTACCTCTTTGCTGCTTTCCCGAAGAGAATCGTGAGCGCTTCACGTTTGGTGAGCTTGTCTTTATATAATAGTTCGTGTGCGAGGCGCTTCATCTCTTCGAAGGAGAGCAGGCGCCTGTGCTCCGTCTCTGCGAAGAGATCTTCGCCGGGAGCTTCGTATTCGACTTGCAGGTTGTTGAGGACTTGCCAGACCTTGAATTCCTGGAAGAGAGGAGAGGACTTGGGACATACCTTGAGCCCCACCGTCTTCATGCGTGTCTTGCCTTCTTCTGTCACTTCAACCTGACGGTTCTCAAAGGTGCAGACATCCAGCATCGCCTTCTTGCTCTTCAAGGGGCGCTGGTAGAAAATGATGAGGTCTCGTATTGTCTTCTTCAACGCTGTTGTCAGCTCCGGGTGGAACTGCGCTTGTACTTCCCAGACGCGCTCAAACTCGTCGAGATAATCCTGTCGATAGAACGTCTGGTTCTTCAGGCTGTAGTGCGGATCGGCTTCGATGTGCTGAAGGATGTATTGTCCTATTGTCTGTCTGTTGAAATACAACTCTTTGGAGCGGTCGCCGATAGCCCCGAGGTAACCGCTGCTGCCGGTGATGGCGCCGTTGATGTCTGATATCACGTAAGCCATCTCCTCTTGCAAAAGGGCTCTGTTGAGGGCTTCCGTTCGCCAGCGATATTGCTGTAAACGGCGGTCGGCCCCCTTGTTGTCGGCCGTATAGATACCGTATTTGGTTAAGAATATGCTGGAGGTCTTCGTCTTCGACTTCCCTTGCAGCTGCTGATAGAAATCATCCGTTAGGACTTCGGGATGAAAAGCCTTTTGAAAGCTCCACACTGCATCAAATTCAGCTTGCAGGTCGGAACGGTAGAAATCAGGAATGTACTTCTTGTCGTCTTGAAGCAGGGCATAGACATATTGGCCTGGAGTAAGCCCTTCGTCATGCAGCTTCTTGGCCACCTCCATCCCGTCGATCAGCGTGCCTTCCTCTGTTGACTGAGCCTTGCGGCTGCTTTTATAGCCTCGCTTCTTGTTAATCATCAGGAGGATACGCGCAAACTCTTCGAGGCTAACCTCTTCTGTGGCTGCCTTGGCACGAGCACGGAGTGTAGCAAAGGTCGTGCGAGGGCCATTCTCTGTGAGAATAGTATCATCTTGGATGGTGCCTGCTTCCTTGAGGCTGGTAATCAGAAGCGACCGACGTAGCTTGTAACGCTGGAGGCTGCGCCGCATGCCACGCTTAAGCGTACGGTCGGCATTGGTCGTGATGCTCTTACCCTTCTCGAAGTTCGTCTGTTCATCTACGGTCAGCGGCACTACACGCACACCTAATCGGGTGATGGACGAGTGCTCCTCGCTGTTCTCGGCTTCATTCACCAAGGCCCATCCAATGCTTGTAGTGCCCAAATCAAGTCCTAAAATGCGTTTCATAAGGTAAATCAGTTTGTTCTGAGGGCAAAAATAAGCAAAAAACTTTGAAGACGGGCAAAAGTTTGCTGAAAAGTTTGTTGTTTTGAGATGAATCCCTACCTTTGCCATCGAATTTCAGCAATTCACAATAAGGATTATTCCGTTGTGAAGACATTCAGGTCGCCCTCGTCCTTCAACGGGGGCATTTTGTTTTGCCTGTACTCCTTCAGGTTGTGGTTTGATGCAAGAAACAGACTTTTATAAAAGCTGTTGGGTTATAGGAATTCAAACAAGTCATTGAAGTTTCTGAACGACTTTTTGGAGCTCGCACAAGAAGGCGTAGCTCTTTTTCTCTTAGTTCTCGCGCGCGTAAGAAAAAATGTGTAACTTTGCGGGCGTATGGGATTTGTGAACCAAGAAATAGTATGATATGAAAAAGGTATTGAGACAGACGTTGTCATTTTCTGCTGCTATTGCTGTAGTTGTGATGCTTTTGGGTTGTGCCACGGCACAGGAGCGGGCTGCGCGGCGTGAGCAGACGCGACAGATGGTGGCCGATGGCGTTTCTCAACGGCACCTGCACATTGACGTGAACTCGATGAGCACGCTGCGCTACGGCACGCGCATGGTTTCAGGGGGCTTCTTCTTGGAGGTGAAGGGCGACACGCTAAACAGCTACCTGCCTTACTTGGGGCAGGTGTATTACTCACCGGTAGTCTCAACGCCCTAGGGATTGAACTTTGAGGAGCCACTGCTGGCGTATTATGTCGGCAGATCAAAAGCGCACGCGTGGCGCATAGAAATGGCAGCCCGCACTCGCGAGGATTTGTTTAATTACATTGTTGAAGTGTACGACAATGGTAAGGCGTACATCCGCGTGCAGGGTCAGAATCGCGACCCTATAAGCTTCGACGGAGACTGCACGGAGTTCACTCGCTGAGCTCTTCTATCCAGTTGCTGAGGTCCTCTAAGGTGATGTCGTTAAGTAGGCGGCCATCTGCGATGTTGAGGTCAGGATAGTCGGCTCTAAGAGCTTCGGTAGCAGGCTCTACGAGGCTTCCGCCGGAGGTGGCGAAGGGGATGATGGTCTTGCCTTGGAGGTCAGCGGCTTCGATAAAGGTGTTTATTATGCGCGGCGCTACTGCCCACCAGATGGGGAAACCGATGAAAATGGTCTCGTACTGTCCGAGGTCGGAAGTGGCAACCTTGAGCTCGGGCCGTGAGGCATGGTCGCGCATCTCAACGCTGGAGCGCGAGAGGCTGTCACGCCAGTTGAGGTCGGCGTCGGTGTAGGGGGTGGCAGGCTCAATCTCGAGGAGGTCGGCATTGGCGGCCTGTGCGAGGAGCTGAGCTACAGCTTCGGTGGTGCCTGTGGCTGAGAAGTATGCTACGAGGGTTGTTTTGCCTTCTGCTGATGCCTCGGAGGAAGTTGAGGGTTTGCAGCTGACGAGGATTAGTGCCACTGCTGCAAGGGCTAAGAGAATTTTTTTCATAGATAGGACAGGGGAATATCAAAGTTTAAAGTTCTTCGGGCAGGAGTTCTACGACTTGCCCTTCGCGGCAGACGACGAGTGTGGAATGGAAGAGCCTTGAGCGTTCCACGAGCCGCTGCTGGGCGAGCAGTATGCCTTGGTCTATGCGCTGCTGCATTATGGATATATCTTTGTCACTCATGGTCTTCAGTGTTTGCATATTGGTTGAAAAGGTATTCGTATTTCGTCGGGTCGTCGATGCTTGTACGGCCGTCGCGCCAGCCATAGGCTATCTTCTCACCCGGGATGGCTGAATTGTCATATAGGGTCCAGTAGTCAACGATGGGCGTGTAGAGCTGGAAGAAGTTCTGCAGGCCTGCATCATAGCGGCGGAGTATGACATCAGTGGGGATGTTGTGGCCTCCCTGGCTTACACGCTTTGCCACTCGAGCCACGGCTTGTTCTGGCGATGAGAGTGAGAAGAAGAGGAGCGTGACGAAATATCCGCGCTTCTGGGCTCGCTGGATGAGCTTGACGTAAGAGCGTGTGGCCAGCGTGGTCTCGAAAGCGAAGGTCTCGCCTTCCTTAAGGAGGTGGATGATGCGGTCTATCATGAGTCGGCCGGCCTGGATGGCTACGCCCTCAGGATTAAATGGCGAGAGTCCTTTGGCTATCTCGTCGGCATTGACAAACTCTCGGCATCCCAGCATCTCGGGCAGGACGGTGAAGGAGGCGGTCGTCTTGCCCGCACCGTTGCAGCCGGCGATGATGTAGAGGTGCATTTTGCTGGTTTCTGCCATAGTGGTATGACTTATGGTTTCTGCTGACAAAAATAAGAAAAGATTTTGAATTAGACTCAAGAATGGTGCAAAAAATGATATACAGATTCATTTTTTCCCTTCAAGCAGGTCGGGACGTAGCTGGCGTGTACGCTCGAGCGATTGTTGAAGTTCCCATTCCTTGATCTTGGCTTCGTGGCCAGAGAGTAGAATGTCTGGCACTTTCCACCCCTTGTAGTCTGCTGGTCGTGTGTAGACAGGGGCCGCGAGTAGATTGTCCTGAAAGGAATCGGAAAGGGCACTTTGCTCGTCGCCTATTACGCCTGGGATGATGCGCACGATAGCGTCAGCCATGACGGCGGCCGCGAGCTCGCCTCCGGTGAGAACGTAGTCGCCAATGCTAACCTCCTTGGTTATGAGGTGCTCGCGGATGCGGTAATCGATGCCTTTGTAGTGGCCGCAGAGGATGATGATGTTCTCGCACAATGAGAGCTCGTTGGCCATAGGCTGCGAGAATTGTTCGCCGTCGGGTGTAGTGAAGATAATCTGGTCGTAGTGGCGCTCGGCGGTGAGGGCGCTGATGCAGCGGTCAATAGGTTCGCACTGCATTACCATACCTGCGAAGCCTCCGAAGGGGTAGTCGTCGATACGGCGATCCTTTCGCACGGCGTAGTCGCGCAGGTTGTGTAGGTGGATTTCAGCGAGCCCTTTCTTCTGGGCTCTTCCCAGGATGCTCTCTTGCAGGAATCCTTCGATGAGCTGTGGGATAACGGTGATGATGTCTATTCGCATTGTATTACCACTGGTTGGACAGCATCTCGAGCATGTCTTGTGCTGTTAGTTTGAAGTTTTGTTCGGCTCCTTCGAGTATGCTGTCGGAGATGGCGCGCTTCGACTCGTGGAGGCGTATGATTTTCTCTTCTATGGTGTGGTGACTTATGAGATGATACACAGTGACGGCCTGCTGCTGCCCGATGCGGTAGGCTCGGTCTGTGGCCTGCTGCTCGATGGCAGGATTCCACCATGGGTCAAGATGAATGACGTAGTTGGCGGCAGTGAGGTTGAGGCCTACGCCTCCGGCCTTGAGGCTTATGAGGAAGATTGGCGCCTTGCCTCGCTGGAAGTCAGCCACAATCTGTTCGCGCTGGCGTATGGTAAGGCTTCCGTCAAGGTAGAGGAATGGCTTGTGGGCTTCCTTGAGGGCGCGGGCTACTATTTGGAGGAACGATGTGAACTGGCTGAAGACGAGCACGCTGTGGCCACCCTCGACGATGTTGCCGGCCAGTTCCATGAAGGCATTTACCTTGCTCGAACCCTCTATCCACGAAGGGTCTGTGAGCTCGGCGGAGCAAGCTGTCTGGCGCAGGCGTGTTATCTCGGCAAGGGTGTTGACACTTAGCTTGTCGCCCGACTCCTTGAAGCGCTGCTCGGCTTCGCGGCGGATGACTTCGTAGAGTGCCATCTCGTCGGGCGTAAGTTCTACTTCGAGGTTTATCTCGGTCTTGTCTGGCAGTTCCTTGGCCACGGCCTGCTTTGTGCGTCGCAACATGAATGGGGCCACAATGGCCTGCAGCTGTTGTTGCCGCTCTCTGTCCTGAAGCGTCTCGATAGGTTGGATATATTTGAGGTGAAACTGCTCATAGGTGCCGAGCAGGCCAGGGTTGATGAATTGAAAAAGGTTCCAAAGCTCTCCAAGATGGTTCTGTACGGGCGTACCAGTGAGGATGATTCGGTTGCGGCCTGAGAGTTGCATGCAGGCGGCGCTTGTCTTGGTGCCTCGGTTCTTGATGTTGTGGGCTTCGTCAAGGCAGATAGTAGCCCACTGCTTGGCTGAGAGCATGTCCTGCAAGGGAGAGAGCAGGCCATAGGTGGCGAGCAGCACGTCGCCAGCTCCAGCTTGATTGATTGTAGCCTGACGGTCAGACTTTTCTGTGAGAATCTTTACTTGCAGTGAGGGGCTGAAGCGTTCTAACTCATTGCGCCAATTAGGCACTACGCTGGCGGGAGCTACCACAAGGGCTGCACCTTCGATAGCATGGGAGAGCAGGAACGCAATGGTCTGCACCGTCTTGCCCAGGCCCATATCGTCGGCCAGACAGGCACCGGCGCCCCAGGCCGCGAGTCGCATGAGCCATTGGTAGCCATCTGTCTGATAGGGGCGCAGTGTGGCTAAGAGGTTCTCTGGCACGTCTGGGATGGCTTCTTCTGCCTGTTCAATGCGGTTCTTGAGGCTGAAAAGTTCCTCGTCGTGGTGAATGTCAATCTCGCCGCTGACGATGTCAGCCAGGAGTCCTGTTTGCAATGTGGATATTGCGAGGTGATTGTTCTCGGTCGTTGAGAGGCTCTCGAGGGCATCGAGCTGGCGTCGAAGCTTCTGGCTGAGCCACAGATAGTCGCCTTCCTGTAGTTGGACGTATCCTCCGTGGCTGCCGGCCAATGCTTGCAGGAGCTGTTCGGCAGAGATGAGTGTCTTGTCATCGAGGCGCACGTCACCTTCAATCTCGAACCAACGTCCGCGATGTGTGAGACTGATGTTCCAATCGGCCTTCTTGGGCGCCCTCATTCGCAGCCGTTCGCCTTCGGGCCACTCGGTGCCGCAGATGTCAGGGTGGCTGCTGGCAAAGGCCAACAAGTCGAGCACCTGGGGAGTGGTAAGGTGAGCGTTGAGCGTGCGGGAGAGTTCTATGTCATGCTCTTGGCAGAAATCCAGCAGCGCACTGAGATTGCGCGCCTCTGCTTCCATGTCTCTTTCCACGCGTATGCGGAGCGAGGTCTCGCTTTGGTCAATGATGACGTTGTCGCCCTGTGCAGGAGGCAGTGTCATCAGTCCTCCTGCAAGCGGGCGCACGAGGACGTAGGCGTCGAACATGGTCTGTGCTGTAGGGTCAGGTGTGAGACGCAGAATGATGTTGGTCTGCGGCTGGGTGCACACTTCCTCGTCCTCTGCAAGTAGGCAGCTGTGGATGTCTGTGATATTGCTGATGAGGGGCAGCAGCTGGCGCAGCTTCTCCTCGGCAGCAGCGGGATAGTCGGTCACCGAGAGTATATCCTGAAGCACGGCGCGCTCGCGTTCCGACATTGGGAAGTAGATGTAGTGCATAGCATCTTCGCGGTGGTAGACGCTGGTCTGCGAGATCATGTCCTGGAATGTGACATTTGACTGTAAGTGGAACCCGCCGTCGGAGGTGCGTTCGAGGATTATGTAAGGCTTCTGCTCGTCGATGGTCACGCGGCGGAAGGGTGTCTGTTCGCCGGTGTAGACTCGGTCAGAGCCTACGAGATGGGGCAGGATGATGCCCAGCGTCAGTCGAGAAGCGCCGAGGAAACGCACGTCGGCCACGATTGCTTGGTCTGTACGATCCATGAAAGGCTCCAGGCCTCCGATAAAGCGGTTCCAAGGCAGTTGTTTGCCGCAGCCCCAACGCCCATCCTTCAGGCGGTTCTGCTCGCGCAGTTCCACGCTCTCGCCATCGCTAAGGATAGTGTACATCACGCGGTGCTCGCCTTCGTCGGTGTCATCAGTGTGTTGGCTCTCGGTGGCAATGAGGCGATCAATCATCACCTCCCATGGCTCTTTTGCCTTTGCGAGCGTCGACGCGGGTTTGTTGCCGAAGGCTGCTGCCAGTTGTTTCTTCTCGAAGCGGTTGAAGGTGATGTATGGTGCCGCCTCGTGGCGCAGGAAAGCGGCCTGCGGATTGAAGTTCGCACTGATGTCCATGCCAGTGAGCTTGGCAGCCAGCATGAGGGCCATCTGCTGCTGGAGCGCATACTCGCGTTCGGCGAGCGTGTCGGGCGTGATGAGCTTCGAGAGTAGGTCCATGTCCACACGCTGAATTGGGTTGGCGAGCGTGTCGGCCAGCAGTGCTGCTGCCCCTAAGCGGCGCAGGTTTGTCTCTTTGGCGTGAGCCACGAAGGCTGCGAGCCGCGAGCGTGCGTCGCTGGGCTTTGATGTCCATAGGGCTATGACCCAGTAGAAAGCCGCAATACCGTCGGCAAGAAACGGTTCCGGAGCCTTCGTCTTGCCAGCCTTGGCGTTGAGCGCTTCGTTGAAAACCTTCAGTGCCAGGTCGCTTTTCCCGTGTGCCATTGCATGGACGCCCTTTGAAAGGAAGTCGGGGTAGGTCATGCGAATGCTGGTGGGCGGCGTGTACAGCCCTTTCATAACGAAATTGTAATAGGCTATGAGCGCCTTCATCTGGCGTATGTCAGGGTCTGTAGGATCAAACTTACGCATATCCAGCTGTCGGCTGATGATACCTTCTGGGTCGGTGAAATCCTCCTTCATCCATTTTGTGAGAAGGGCTGAGAGGAGCGGTACGAAGTCGAGGTCGCGCACCATCGTCAGCAGAGGCACAAACCTGCGGTCGTGGGCCAGACTGATGAGGTAGGGTGGGAGAGAACTCTCGAGCACCATGGGTTGCGGACGCTTGCCTGCGTGGCATAGGCGCACGGCTCTCTGAAGCTCGAAGAAAGCGGTATAGCGAGTGAGGGGCCAGCTCTCAAATTCGTCAAACCATTCGGGATGCTCGTCGAGCACGAAGCAGAGCACCTCGCCGTAGCAGCGGGGGCGGATGACGTTCTGTGCCGGGGCAAAATGTGTTGCAGCGATGTGGCTTACTAAGCCTTCACGGATGAGCTCGTCGGTCAGCAGGGGCAGCTCGCCCATCATGCACGTGCCGTGGACTGATAGCTGCAGCAGATCCTCTTCCTTGACATCCAACCCTATGTAGGCATACAGCGCTGCTGCTTTCTGTGTCGCGGGCTTGAGGCTTTTCAAGTGCTGAATTATGAAGTTCATTATATATTTATAATGTATATGGGTTCTTTGTTGGGGATAATTCACAAATGTCAATTGACGGCGCAAAGGTAAGCATTTTGTTGGAAACCACAAAATATTAAATGTAAAATGTGAAAAGGTTATTTTTCTCTTTTCACTTCTTATTTTTCCAGTTTCACTTTTCTCTTTTCACTTTATTCCGTATCTTTGCACAAAAATTAATAGTCAGATGTCTGAACAAGAACGTATAGCCCAGCTACGGGCTGAGCTCCACCGCAACAACTACAACTACTATGTCCTCAACGCACCCGCAATCAGCGACCAGGACTTCGATGCATTGTTGCGGGAACTGCAGGAGCTGGAGGCCCACCACCCCGAACTCTTCGACCCAAACTCACCTACTCAGCGTGTGGGCAGCGACTTGAGCAATAAGTTCGAAAGCGTGGAGCATCAGTATCCGATGCTTTCGCTGGCAAACACTTACAATCGCGAAGAGGTGCGCCAATTCTACGAGCGCGTCAGCGAAGGGCTGGCAGGCGAGCCGTTTGAGATCTGCTGCGAACTGAAGTTCGACGGCCTGAGCATCTCGCTCGTCTATGAGGACGGCCGCCTTGTGCGTGCCGTAACACGCGGCGACGGCGTGCGTGGCGACGACGTTACAGCTAACATCCGCACCATCCGCACCATACCTCTGCAGCTCGGGTCGCAAGCGCCGATGCCCGCTGTTGCTGCAGACGGTCAGGGCGACCTCTTCGCTGCGCCCGCATTAGAACCCGTAGTCTCATGGCCGCAACGCTTCGAGATCCGTGGCGAGGTGCTCATGCCCTGGGCTTCGTTTGAGGCTTTGAACATAGAGCGCGAGGCTGAGGAGGAGCCGCTCTTTGCCAACCCGCGCAACGCCGCCAGCGGGACGCTCAAGAGCAAACAGACAGCCATCGTTGCCAAGCGCAAGCTGGACGCCTACCTCTATTATCTTTTAGGTGAAGATTTGCCAGCCGAGGGGCATTATGAGAACATGGAGGCTGCGCGCTCGTGGGGATTTAAGGTCAGCAACCACATGTGCAAGGCGCGAACGCTGGACGAGGTGTTCGCTTTCATCGACTACTGGGACGTCGAGCGCAAGAATCTGCCCATAGCCACCGATGGCATCGTGCTCAAAGTGAACAGCCTGCGACAGCAGCAGACCCTGGGCATGACGGCCAAGAGCCCACGCTGGGCCATTGCCTACAAGTTCCAGGCCGAGCAGGCATCGACCGTCTTGCGTGAAGTCACCTTCCAAGTGGGGCGCACGGGAGCAGTAACGCCGGTGGCAAACATGGATCCCGTCCAGCTGTCGGGCACCATCGTGCGGCGAGCTACGCTCCACAATGCCGACTTCGTTGCGCAGCTCGACTTGCATGTGGGCGATCATGTCCTCGTAGAGAAAGGCGGAGAGATCATCCCAAAGATTGTCGCCGTAGACGAAGCCTTTGCTCATCAGCCACGCGGTCCGAAGGTTGAATTCATCAACCGTTGCCCTGAGTGCGGTGCCGAGCTGGTGCGTTATGAGGGCGAAGCAGCCTGGTATTGCCCCAACGAGACAGGCTGTCCACCGCAGATCAAAGGGCGCATCGAGCATTTTGTAAGTCGCAGGGCTATGAATATCGACACTCTCGGGCCTGAGACCATCGAGGATTTCGTTTCCCGTGGGCTTATCCGTAACTATGCCGACCTCTACGGCCTCCAGGTCGACCATCTCAGTGGTGCCAACGACTCGCGCATCCGTTCGGCTCGCAAAACCATCAAGGCTATCGAGGACTCACGTCAGGTGCCCTTCGAGCGCGTACTCTTTGCCATGGGCATACGCTTCGTGGGTGAGAGTGTGGCCAAGACGCTGACCCGCAACTTCAAGACCATTGATGCGTTGGCGCAAGCTTCGCTCGACGACTTCCTTCAGATCAACGGCATTGGCACAGCCATAGCCGAGAGTGTCATCCAGTGGTTCCGCAACAGCGACAACCTCCGTCTCGTTGAGCGTCTGCGCGGCTATGGCCTCCAGCTGCAACTCTCTGATGATGTTCTTTCTCAGCAGAGCGACCGCTTGGCGGGCCGCACCATCGTCATCAGTGGCGTCTTCGCTCACCATTCGCGCGACGAATACAAGGCCCTTATCGAGCAGCACGGAGGCAAGAACACCGGAAGCATCTCCGCCAAAACCTCTTTCATCCTCGCCGGCGAGAACATGGGTCCCGCCAAGCTCGAGAAAGCACAGAAACTCGGCGTCGCCATCATCCACGAGGACGAGTTCTTGAAGATGATTGAGGATTAAATAAATAATTTCGCGTCAAACATATGGAACATGTCACCGCCCGACATCCCTTTGCAGATGCGGGCGGTGACATGTTCCATATGTTTGACGCAAAAAATATATTCTTCCTTTTGTGCGCTGTTCGGAATTAGTTTCATATTATCCTAAAGGTGTTGGGGGTGTTATTGGTACTGAGGAGTAACTATCTATATTAGGGTTAAAACATACATATGCTATTAATAGCAATACACATACTGTAATAAATATCATCATAGCTTTCTTTTTTTAGTTTTCTTTCTTCGCAAGCAGTAAATTTCCCCAGAAATATTACTATGACTGGGAAAATTTACTACTTTTGCATTATGAAACTAACTCTTGGTTTTGAAGGCAGTAAATCTGACTACGTGTTAGTATGCCTTGTGATAATTAAAATATTAGAGTGGTTATTCTCAAAAGAAGCTATTCTAATAAGATGATCGTTTTTATAGTTATAGTGGTTTTTGCCATTTTTAAATATATCACGAATCACTAACGCCATCAACATCAACAGCACTATTGGAATACAAAGGACCTCTATAATTTTATCAGATAATTTCATAGACTGTTATATCTATAAGGTTTTCTATTACCTAAGTATTCTAAGTCATACTGGTTGCGATATGCTTCTTGTTCAAATCGAATATGGAAATAGGCAGTAGTCCAATTTCGGTATTTGAAATAGAGGACAAGCCATTCTATACCATACCAGATAAAGAACGGAATGTAAAGCAATTCACGCTGCTGTGCTGAATGTATCAGCTCATGGTTGAGTTCTACTGGGTCTAAATCTCTTCGGTAAAGATGAACCCGAAGAAATTAATAGCCAAATAGTTTTTTCCAAAAGGATGTTTTTTGATTTTGATGATGTTGTTCATGAAAATAAATTTTGAGAGCCATGATAAATCTTTCCATCTTTTAAAATCGCATATTCTCCTCGATTAAATCTTTCAGCCATTTCTTTTGCTTCTGGGTTGATTGGATTTGTTCGATAGGTGGCATAATAACAATTGGATTTAAAGCAACCTAAATATTTTAAACCTTCTGGTCTATCATTATAATCTTTTATAATCATAATTATTTTATTTTAAAGTTTATTGGAATTGGCATCTTTAATTTTCCATCTAATCCAACAAAAGCTCTTCTTGCATCTGGATTAGATTGTTGAAAAAAGTTATTTATTGTTGATAAATTAGGATTATCAATTAATTCTCTTGTTACATTATTTGAACCAACCAAACTTTGGTCGTTAAAAATTGACATATATTGATTTGTATATCGTAATTGTCCATTTTTACCCGATAATAACATATTTGTACTATTTGCAGACAAAGGATGTTCCCTAGTTACTGACATTTTACTTGCTTTAATTAATTCTCCAAATGTTGGAGTTCTACCATTTTGACTAACAAAAGTCATGCCAATCTACCCAGATGAAGGAGTTTTTGTTTCTCCGATATAAGAATATTTTGGTACTGAGGCTCTCATTCTTCCTAAGGTCATCTAATGCTCTCCAGATAATTGAAATCCTCTTTTACCGCCACCTCCTATATGGAAAAGATATGTATTAGGCATTTCTGTTTCTTGGGTTACTCCAAATAATGGTGTATCGTCCCTTTTAAATCTAGCATATATCCCATTACCAATTCCTTCATTGTATTCAGGATAATCATAAAATTCTGCCGTTTTGTTATCTCCGACTGGATAAGAGCCGTCAAATTTTCCTAATTTCTTAGCAAAGGATTCAAAATAAGGTTGGTTTACATCTGTTTGTATTGCCCCATTTCTCTGAGCTAATCTCATATCTCTCCATCCTTGCCATCCATTTTTGACTTGATCTACATAAGGACGAACCCATCCACGAGGATTTTTTGCAACAGTTGTTGGACCATATTGAAAAACATCTTTTGCAGCATCCTTTACTATTTGGTCTCCTGCTGAAAAAAGTGTTCTTGAGCCTCTTGTCATAAATGGTATAGCTCCACCTGTCAACATTCCTGGATTTGTCATTTCTGCTGCATCTTTATCTAAACCTATTTTGTCGGACACCCAATTTGCCCATGTTTTACCTGTAGCAAATTTCGTGCCAGCATTAACGGTTTTAGAACCAACAGTTGCTCCCACACCTCCTATAACTGTTGTTACTGGTGCCGCAGCGAAACCAGCTATACCAGTTGCAGTTAATGCCGCAGCGGGAATAGTATACTTACCTTTAGGGATATTTCCGTTGGCATGATCATATTTAAACTATCTGACATAATTATTAATGGCTCTGACAGGTGCAGATATCTATTCTGCAGTTTTGATAGTTCCCTGTCTCTATCTTGCTTGCTACTACTACTATTTCCACTACTGTTTAGTAGGTCTCGGATGAGTTTGGTAGTAGGGCTAATTAATATGTTGTTGATAAGCCAATTCTTCGGCAGCCTCACGTTGTTTTGCTTCTATAACCCAAGGCATTAGTTGTGATAAGTATTCTTCTGGCATTTTTTCTTTCTTTTATTGTGACAATAAAAAGAAGAACTCTCCGTTATATAAGTAATTCCGTTTCCCCAGCGCTTGACGCATTAGATAAGGGAATCAAATCATTTTATATGAGCGGAAGAAACCTAATTCACACGATTATGATAGTTATTTATCACAAAGTTGAATTAGTGAAATCTTATTCTGAAAGATGGACATCCCACGAAATTTGCATGTTCATTTTAGCACTAATTCAACTTATAGTTGCAATAGTGTTTTAAGATTTCAAAACATTAGTGTCCCGTTAAAATTGGGACGAGTTAAATATTAATCAAATAGCCCCGTAATAGGGGGACTTAATTGCTCTTTGACATCATTGGAATAAGTCTTATCGAACAGTTCTCTGAGCGGTGTCTTGTCCGTAAGTGACA
>JAFUFW010000084.1 GCA_017469685.1 Bacteroidaceae bacterium
CGCGCTTGGGCAGCGGCACGATGAAAGTATTCTCGAAGGCTTTCTCCACGTGGCGAGCCTCCTCCGTCTCCTGCCACTCTTGAAAGAGCGTGGAGAAAGAATGCCGATACAGCGTGTCGGCCGTCTGAGGGTCTATGATCGTCAGCTGTCCGTTGCCCTCGAGCGGCAGACGCCCAAGGTTGCGGCGGCGCCCATACCAACCTGCGGTCTTCGACAACTGGTCGAGAGCTATATGCTGAGAGAGATTTGTGCCAGAGAATATATAGTCTATGCGTAATGTAGAGTCGCAGAAGTGGGAGCTGAAATCGACCTCAGCCCCACGCACAGAGAAGCGACAAAGAAGGAGTAGAACTCCAATAATATACTTTTTGCCAAGCAACATCACACTCTTCATTAAAGGTAAATCACTCTGTTCTGACTTTCACGGTCAGACTGCCGGCACTCAAGCCCTGGAACATGCTCGACTGCCGCTGGCGCATCATGCCCTCTGCTGTCGGGTCTGCGATAGTACTACCATCGGTTCCTGTGGGACCGGTTGCGGAATAATGATACTCAGCCGTAAGGGTTACGGCGATATCTGAATAACGCAAGCCCAATGGAACGTAGAGGCTCCATGTGGGGTCAGCGGGGTCGTAGTCGTAGACCACATCTTCGGTGTGGGTCACTGTTACGAGCGAATCGGCGCCGTCGGCCGTACTGAGATAATACTTTGCCTGCCAGTTATAGACCGCCCTATAGATGAGATGTCCTATTTCATTCTGCCGGGCGGTAATCTTTACGGAGTCGCCACGCTCAGCAGGCTGTGGCGAATATGTAAAGCCTTTCCACGTAGGCATGTACGACTGCTGGTCCTCATCGCCGCAAGAGGCGAGCACAGAGGCAAACGCAAGGATGCTTAAAGCACAAAATGTCAGAGTCTTATTCATTTAAGTTAAAGTTTTGTTTTAATGCTTGATAGAGGCGCTGCACAGGCAAGCCCATAACATTGTAGAAAGAACCATGTATGCTCTCAACCCCAACATAGCCTATCCACTCCTGCACGCCATAGGATCCGGCTTTGTCAAAGGGGCGGTAGCGGCTGACGTAGTGGTTTATTTCCTCGTCGGTGAGCTTGGCGAAAGTCACATCGGTGCAGCAAGAGAAGGCAACTTGCTTGTCTACGGTCGTCAGACAGACGCCGGTGTAGACCTGATGAGTCTTGCCTGAGAGCTGCCGGAGCATACGGCATGCTTCCTGCTCGTCAGAGGGTTTTTCCAGCACTTGCCCGTCGAGCCATACGATAGTGTCTGCCGTGATGAGCAACTCATCAGCAGCTAACTTACTGACGTAAGCCATCGCCTTTTCCTTTGCGATGAAGAGAGGGATGTCACCGCCAATGAGTGATTTGGGATAGCTCTCATCAATGCCGGGCAACACGCGCACTTCAAAGCTAAGGTCGAGCCCTGCCAGGAGTTCTCTTCGCCTTGGCGAATTGCTTGCCAGAATTAGTTTGTAATTCAATGTTATTTCAATTTATCAATAGTCAAATTCTTCTATTCTTCAATCTATGCCCAATCCCGCTGAGGCCTGCGCCCTTGCCCGTCAGCTTGCGTGCTCCACCATGGGCGATGGAGATGGGGGGGCTTTTGGTGGGCTGCTACCAGCCGAAAGCCTTCTCGTCGGCCATCCATTTGCCCTGGGCCTTCAGCACTTGTTCTATGACATCGCGGGCGCAGCCGTAGCCTCCGCGCAGGTGACTGACGTAGACAGAGATGTCTTTTATCTCGGGAGCTGCATCTGACGGGCATACCGGGCATCCCACACGGCGCATAATCTCAAAGTCGGGTATGTCGTCGCCCATATATATGACCTCGTCGTCGGCAAATCCATATTTAGCCTTTAGCTGCTCGTAGGTCACCGTCTTCACGGAGCATGAAAGGAAGACGTCGTTGATTCCCAGTAATTCATATCGTCTACGTATGGCTTCAGGGTGTGCCCCGGTGATGATAGCCACGTGGAGCCCGCTCATCTGAGCCAGACGCAGAGCATAGCCGTCCTTGATATTCACCGTGCGTACGGGCTCGCCGTCGGCGCCCTGCGATATAGTCTCAGCGCTGAGCACACCGTCGACATCGAAGAAAAGCGCCCTGATGCGTTTCAGGTCATAGTTAATCATATTGCTGAATGCTTTTCGTTAGCATGGAATATATCTTCTGCAAGTCGGGCCGATCGGCAAGCATAGCGCGCTGCATGCCTATGACGTTGTCGTCGCGGCGCACGGCAGGCCCTGTCTGAGCATCCCGTGGGGAGAGTTCATGCAGCTTGGCCACAGTCTCGTCGACGAGGGGCAACATTACAGAGAAGTCGAGACCCTCCGGCCCCAATATTTCTTCAGAGAGAGTGCAACAATGGTTTAGGAAGTTGCAGGCGAAGACGGCTGCGAGGTGGAGCCTACGGCGGCTGGCCGCCGTCGACTTGTGCACGAAGCGCTCGTCGGCCGTCAGGTTTAGCGCAAGGCTGTAGAGGAGAGCCGCGTCATCTTGGCGAGAAGCCTCTATAAAGAAATGTACGCGCGCGAAGTCCACGGCCCGCTCCTTTGAGAAGGTCTGCATGGGATAGAACACACCTCCGCGTTCGTGGGCGGCATCGGCGAAGAGGGAGAGCGGCATCGAGCCGGCAGTATGGACCATGAGAGCCTGCTCGCGACCCTCATGCAACTGGCCAACGACACTTGGCAAGGCGGCGTCAGTGACGGCTATGAGATAGATGTCGGCCTGGCGGGTCACGTCGTCGAGCGCGCCCCATGTGCACCTGCAGCTCAGCCGCCCTGCAAGCGTCTCGGCTGCAGTTCGACTTTTGCTCCACACCTCAACGACCTCTGCCCCACTCTGTTTCAAGGCTGGCGCGAGATTTGTTGCGACGCGTCCGGCTCCAATGATAGCTATTTTCATAATCAAATGATGAGCGTTACTTCTGTTTCTCAAACCCTGACTGCTGCAAATGCACGATAAATGGTGAACGCTAAATCAGCATTATGCTGAATAGCTCTGTCAGAACTTGTCGACGTGCACTTTGTCCCAAAGCAGGCGGTCCTCGTTGAAGGGCTTGCGCTCCATGCCTTTATGCCCAAGGGCTATTATCGAGACCACTCGCAGCGGGTCGGGAATGCCGAGAAGGAAGCGCACGATATTGTCGGCAGGCTCGCCCTCGGCGGTGTAGCGCTCGCGCACCTGAATCCAACAAGCTCCGAGTCCAAGATCCTCTGCTTGATAGAGGATGATGGTGGAAGCGACGCTGGCATCCTCAATCCATACGTCGCTCTCGGCGGGATCCCCGACGACTACGACGGCAGCCTTAGCCCCGGCGAGGAAGTCGGCGCCCTGTGCCTTGCAGAGGGATAGCTTCTCGAGCATGTCGCGATCGTCAACGACCACGAAATGCCATGCGTGCTTGCCCTTGCTTGACGGCGCCATCAGCGCGCTCTTCACGAGCAATGTGATGTCGTCGGCATTTATTTCCTCGTCGGTGAACTTGCGCATTGAGCGGCGCAGGCGGACGAGTTCTGAAAAACGTTCCATGATTCAGTAATAACTTAGAAGTTCATATTCAAGCACCTTTTCTCGCCATGCCTAAGCAGAGACGGATTCCGCCTGGGCCTATGGCTTATCGAAAACGTTCTATTCTTCACGGCTGCAAAGATACGAAATAATTGAATAATGGAAATTGAAAATTGAAAAATAATCCAAGCAAAGGGGAAAAATGCAGGAAAAGCACGAAAAACAATCTGATCCATAATCTCTAATCCCTAATCTTCATTACCTTTGCAGTCATGGAACCACTGAACCAAGAACTCGAGATGGCGCGTAATTATGCGCTTTTCACTCATCGCAATATATTCCTCACGGGCAAGGCCGGCACGGGCAAGACGACGTTCCTGCGCCGTTTGCAGGCAGAGACGAAGCGCCGCATGATAGTGGTTGCGCCCACCGGCGTCGCAGCCATCAATGCCGGCGGAGTAACCATCCACTCCTTTTTCCAGTTGGCTCCTGGCCTCTTCCTGCCGGGCAAGATGGTTGCCGGGCGCGACCCGAAGAGCCGCTACACAATCTCGAAGCAGAAGCAGAACATACTGCGTTCGCTCTCGCTGCTGGTCATCGACGAGATATCGATGGTGCGCGCCGACCTGCTCGATGCCATCGACGATGTGCTGCGCCGCTATCAGGACCGCTCCAAGCCCTTCGGAGGCGTGCAGTTGCTGCTGATAGGCGACCTTCAGCAGCTGGCTCCTGTGGCCACTGAGAGCGAGTGGCCGTTGCTGCGCGAAGTGTACTCCACGCCGTATTTCTTCTCGTCGTTGGCACTGCAGCAGACGGATTTCGTTTACATAGAGCTTAAGCACATCTACCGCCAGCAGGACCAGACCTTCGTAGACCTCCTGAACAGCGTCCGCGACGGTCGCGTCACTCCCGCCACGCTGCAGACCCTGAATGCGCGTTACCTTCCACGCTTCAGGCCGCCGGAAGGCGAGAATTGGATTACGCTGACGACCCACAACCACCAGGCCACCCGCATCAACGAGCAACGCCTTCAGGAGCTCACCGCCGCCCCTCAGACTTTCACGGCCCGCATCAAGGGGGACTTTCCTGAAAGCTCATACCCCACCGACGCAAGCCTGACGCTGAAAGTAGGAGCACAGGTGATGTTCTGCAAGAACGACCCCTCGGCAGCCAAAGCTTTCTACAACGGACGCATAGGCCGTGTGGCCGAGATCAGCAAGGAGAGCGTGACAGTGGTGTGCCGTCGCGACGGCGGAACGTCGGCTGCCGATGACTGCGATCGCATCGAAGTGAAGCCGCTTGCATGGACCAACACGCGCTACACCACCGATCCCGCTACAGCCACCATCCGCGAGGAAGAGATAGGCTCGTTCACTCAGATTCCTCTGCGGCCGGCCTGGGCCATCACCATCCACAAGAGCCAGGGGCTGACCTTCGACCACGCCATCATCAATGCAGGCCGAGCGTTCTCCCACGGCCAGGTCTACGTAGCGCTCTCGCGTTGCCGCACACTCGAGGGGATGGTGCTGTCGACACCCATCACTACAGACATCATCACTACCGACCCCGACGTAGTTCAGTTCAATGCCTTTGCCAGCGAGCACATGCCCACGGCAGAGACCTTCTTGCGCGACCGCCGTTCGTTTCTCGAGGACATCCTCTGCGATATTTTCGACTTCCGCGCCCTTTCTATGCGCCTGCGCTATTTCGAGCGCCTCGCCATCGAGCACCTCTCGGCCTACTTCACGAGCTATGTGAGG
This sequence comes from Bacteroidaceae bacterium, assembly GCA_017469685.1. Taxonomy (GTDB): domain Bacteria; phylum Bacteroidota; class Bacteroidia; order Bacteroidales; family Bacteroidaceae; genus Physcousia. The sequence goes on from JAFUFW010000084.1 coordinate 5,297, forward strand.
GCTGTGGCAGCGGCGGCCTCGCAGACTGACAGCCAGCTGCAAGCCGTAGGCATAAAGTTCCAAGGCCAGTTGCGCCAGCTCATGGCCGCAGACGACAAAGCCGCAGGCGAACAGCTTCGCGAGCGCCTGCGAAAGGGCATGGCATATTATGCCACTACCACTGCAAGCATACTTGGCGAGATGCTGGACCTTGAGCTGCCGGAGATTGACAACACTCGCACGCGAGAACAAATCTCTGGCGAGTATGCCATCCTGCGCAGCGCCTACGACGAGAAGATGGCTATATTCACAGCCTGCCTCAACGATTTCTCGCTCGATGCCTACTGGAATGCCAAGGCCAAAGCAGCGATGGCAGAGGAACCACAGCCGCAGCGCAAAAGCAGAAAGCGAAAGACGACCGAGCCCAAGCCCGAACGGCCGAGAAAGGCGAGCACGAAGAAGGCAAGCATCGACTACGATCGCGTGCGCAATGCCACGCTCTACCGCGCACTGCTCGACTGGCGGAAGCAGACGGCTCGCGAACGCAAGCTGCCCGATGCGTACGTCATGCCCATAAGCACCATCATCGGCATCACCAACATGCAGCCACACACTCCCGACGAACTGCTCTCAATACCCGGCATAGGCAAGAAGACTCTTACCGACTATGGAGCCGAACTACTCGAGCTCGTTGCTACTCACGCCAGATAGGGGCTGAAAACAAGGCCAAGGGTTTCGGCCGAAACCCTTAAGGGTTATGAGGCGCATAGGTGAGGCTAAGGGAAAAAAATA
>JAFUFW010000085.1 GCA_017469685.1 Bacteroidaceae bacterium
ATAAACAACAGTTATTATGGCAAAAAAGAAAATCATCATCTTCGGTGCAACAGGAAACGTAGGGTCATACCTCACCCTCTATGCACTCAACTTTTTCGACAAAGAGAAATATGAGGTCATTGCCTCTGGCCGCAGAAAGTCTGACTTCTGGCAGCGTCAGGGAGTGCCGTACTATTCGGTAGACCTGACCAAGGCAGAGGACTTTGAGCAGTTGCCGCAGGAGGATGTCTATGCCGTCATTCACCTCGCAGCAGAGATACCTTCGTACATGAATGAGTATCATCCGAGAAAGTACATTGACAGCATCGTGATTGGCACGACCAATGTGCTGGAGTATTGTCGGAAGGTAAAAGCAGACAGGATGATGTTCAGCCAGACCGTGTTCGACGTGTCGCTCTATCCTTCTGACCACGTACTCGACCCATACGACAAGCCTAACTTCTCCTATACTGGCGACCATGCTGTATATGTGATAGCCAAGAACTGTGCCATAGAAATGATGGAGCACTACTGGCAGGAGTTCGGCATTAAGAAGTTCGTGTTCCGTTTCCCCACCATCTACGAGTACAGCCCCTTCCAGTACTATTTCCCCAATGGTGTGAAGACCATGCGGCCGCTCTACCAACAGATAAACAAGGCCATCAAAGGCGAGCCGCTGACCATCTGGGGCGACCCAAGCTATGCCAAGGACATGGTGCATGTGTACGACTGTGCACAGATGATTTGCAAAGCGGTCTTGGCAGACCGGAATGGCGGTTTCTACAATGTAGGTACGGGTATTCCTGTGACATTGCAGGAACAGTGCCAGGCTATCATTGACGTTTTCTCACCGAAGGACAATCCCTCGAAAATAGAATATGTAGATCCCGGTCGCAAGAGCGGTGGCGGCTTCCTGATGGACATCACCAATGCCAAAGAGGAACTGGGCTATGAACCAGTCTATGATGTGCATAAGCTGTTTGAAAACTACAAAGAGGAAATGGCGTTAGACCGATTCCTGGAATTAAGAGGAAAATAAGTGAAAGAATTTGGATCAGATTTCCATTTCATTCCGAATGGAAGTCATTCAGAAAATACCCTCAACGCTCTCTTCTCGTCCGCAAACTACTATGCGGACGGGAGACAGGCGTTGATACACCTGTACCGGAGCAAAGGCTGGCAACGGCTGTGGGTGCCGGAGTACTTCTGCTATGATGTGATAGCATCGCTACGGGAAGCGGGATTGGAACTGGTGTTCTATACCGACTGCCCCAGCTATCACGATGACGGCAAGACACTGGAAGCCATTCAGCAGAAAAATCATTTCAGACCTACGGATGCCATCTTGCGAGTGAACTACTTCGGGATGCGTTCTTTTAGAAGTCCTGAGAAACTGTCCGTGGCAGCAGTGGTGGAAGACCATACACACGACCTGATAGGGGACTGGGCTTTCAGGAGTGAGGCTGACTGGTGTATCGCTTCTCTGCGCAAGACTTTGCCCATCCCTGAAGGGGGAATGTTGTGGTCGCCTGTAGGACTACGCCTGCCTGAAAAGCCTGAAAGTTCGGAAGAGAACGAGAAGATTGCAGCCATACGCTGGGAGGCCATGCGGATAAAAGCGAGGTATCTGGCAGGGGAGGATATAGAAAAGAGTGCTTTTCGTGCCGGATATTTGGATACGGAAGAATACTTTGACCATACCCCGGTCAGTGCATTAGACAAAGAGAGCATGGAATACCTGAAGACCTTCGACATTCGCAGTTGGTATATGCGGAAATATGAGAACTGGGAGGCTTTGCGAGGTATTAAGAAAGACGGTGTGAAAGTTATAGTTCCAGAGGGGAGGGGAGGCTACCCGTTCTCGCTGGTACTGCTCTTCGATGAGCCGTCAGAGAGAGACCGGGTAAGAAAAGAGGTGATAGAGCATCAGATTTACCCTGCTATACTTTGGAACGTCCCCAGTCCGACGGACGGGGAAGCGTTCAAGTTTTCGAGAGGAATGTTATCCATCCATTGTGATGGCAGATATAATGCTGAAGACATTCAGCAAATGAAATCTATCATTGAATCAATCCTATAAACTGTGATACTGCTATATTCTTTGTCCCGGTCTGCGGAGTGGGACGCTACTGTTCGCTCTTTTAAAGAGTATGATGTGTATTACCTTAGTGGGTATGTTAAGGCCTTCCACATCCACGGTGATGGTGGCCCGTACCTTTTTTACTATGAGTCACCCTCGCTGAAGGCAATCTATGTGTATATGCGGAGGCCCACCGCACTGGAAGGCGTGTATGATTCTGTCACGCCCTACGGCTATGGCGGTGTGCTCTTTGAAGGTGATACCTCGGAAGAGAACAAGGCTGCGTTCTTGAAGGAGTATCTTCAGTTTATGGAGCAGGAGCATATCGTTGATAATTTCGTGCGCTATCATCCCGTGCTGAGGAATGCCGAACCGATGAAGTCTATCTCAAACGTGATAGACCTGGGCAAGACCATAGCCTTTGACCTGTCTTCGCCAGAGGTGATTTGGGATAACATCATCAGCAAGAACCGCAACATGATACGAAAGGCAGAGAAGAACGGTATCGAGATTCGTCACGGCAAGGACATGGCCCTGTTTGAAGATTTCCGCAGGATTTACAATGCCACGATGGACAAAGACCATGCGGAGGAGTATTACTACTTCGGGGATGCCTTCTATGCGTCCATCCATAACGACTTGCACGATAACTACGAGATGTTCTATGCCGTGCTGGACGGACAGATTATCGCCATGTCCATCATACTTTTTGCCAACAAACAGATGCACTATCACCTGTCTGGCTCAATGATAGAGTTCAGGAATTTGGCTCCGTCAAACCTGCTGCTGTACAAGGTTGCTTTGTGGGGCTGCGAGCAAGGTTACAAGACCTTCCATCTAGGCGGTGGTGTTGGCTCAGGTGAGGACAACCTGTATAAGTTTAAGGCGGCCTTCAACAAAAAATCGGACTATCAGTTCTCAATTGGGAAACAGATATTCGACCAGGCGAAGTATGATGAACTGGTCGCTATGAGAGCGTCGCAGGATGCAGAGTTTAACAGGGAGAGCAAGTTCTTCCCGCTGTATAGGGCATAAGGGCGAAGGAGGATTATAATCAATTGTTGTGTTTTAACGGGATAATTGTGTCCATAATAAGATAATGAAAAAGAATGTAGTTTGGGCCAGGATAGTGGCACTTTTTGTGCAGAAGAGAGTGGGAAAGAACGGCAAGACTCATCAATTAGTTTATGTAAGCGTTTGGAATATGGGACATAATCGCAAGAAGAATAACCTGAGGTATCCATATTTGATTCGTAAGAGCTTCTCTATGAGCCATCGCATCGGTGATTTGATAAACCATGCTCGAATCTTCCCGATGGATTCACTGCGGCTCGTCCCGTAGATAATAATGGTAGGCCTGAGTGCAGCAGCGAGAGGGGAAGGGTGAATTATGGTTTATGGTTAGGGGTTTATGGTTAAGGGTGAATGGCTCCTAAAACGATAACGAAAACGAAAATTCAAGTATGAAACGCTCTCACATATTTTTATTCTGGACTCTAATCATATTAACAACATTATCCATAATAGGGGTATATGTTTGGAGACTTTGGGATTTGAAGTTTGCTACTGAACCTGGAGCCTTCGGAACATTTGGGGACTATATTGGAGGGGCTTTAGGAGCTTTTACCGGTCTTTTAAGTGTGATATTTCTTTACTTTACCTACTCCAAACAACTTGAAATATATAGCGAGCAAAAGAGACAAACGGAACAGCAGCAGTTTGAACAGACCTTTTTCCACTTGTTAGATAACTTTATAAACCTGCGCGAGCATCTGAAAAACGAGGAGGAACGGAGCGAGGGACTTGCCTACCTTCATTCTGTACGACTACTGATAGAGAAGGATATTGATAGAGTGTGTAAAGAGAAGGACTCCTTCAATGTTCTAAACAATGTTGCAACCCGCAACAAGATAGAAGAAGTTTATAAAACTGCTTTTATCTCAGAGTCAGACCAACTGGGGCATTATTTCCGCTCGCTATATCATTTGCTAAAGTATATTGAAGAGCATTGTCCTAAAGACGTGAAGAAAAAGATGTACTTTGACTTAGTGCAGGCACAGATGAATACAGACGAACTGTATCTGACGTGTTTGAACGGTATAAGCAGTTATGGACGGAAAAAATTAAGACCGCTACTGAATGATTCGTCGTTTCTTGAGAACTTGGCGATAGATGAGAATGAGAGTATTCGACAATTAGTGTACTTCTTCTATCCTAAGACCAAGCAGAAGGATCCGAATGGCGTGCGTAAAAACGTGATATTAGTGTCGGGAACTGAAGGAACAAGAAAGGGCGAACTTGCCAAAATATTAATATCAGAACATCTGCCAGCCCGTGTAACATCGATACAGGCAATGCTCATTCGAGCAAATAAGAGTCCGTATGAACTGATTAAAGGCTGTGATACACTTAAGTATATACTGGAGACGACCATGGATCCTGATGATATATATGTTGTAAATTGCAGTTTCTGTGAACTTCAAAAAGATGGTAGAGACGAACGCATTCCCTCAACCGTATATGAAAATATAAATCCGGTAGCCGTAATTTATCTACATTCACCTATTGACTATCTGATTCATAGCGTAAAGCATGATGATAAGGTCTCGTTGGATGAAGAAAGGGCAAGGCTGTATCAGCAGGACGAAGAGAATGCTGCCTTAGAATATGCAGGCATGAAAGAAATACCTCTATATAAGTTTGATACCAAAGATATGCCAAAAGTAGTGGATAAGATTAGGGGAATCGTGGCGGCATTTGATTAGGAGGAGTAGTAATGAATACAGAAATGCGTGAGGTGCTGGGGCAGATAGACGAACTTATCTCGAAGAAGGGGTTTGTTTATGCACTAATCATGGTTCAGATAGAGGATGAGTCAATAGCCACCATCAATATAGAGAAAAGGAATAACCAAGAACGGCTTTCTGGAAATGAGATACTTTTCCTATGGAGCCTTCTGATTAACAAAGAGGATTTCTGGCATTATCCTAAAGATTTTGATGGTCTCTATAAGATGAGGTGCGAAATACCTCGCCTGATGGATGAATTACACCTTACATTCTTTTCAGGGCTTGCTTCTCACGTACAGGAAGTCATGGTTGGGAATCTGAAAGAGTTTAAGCCCAATTATGACGGTGCTGCCTTCCAAGAAGCGATTTTCTATAGTGGAGGTGCTCTGTATGATGAGGAGTACATCTACTACATCAAGCAGCGTTACGAAGATGATGCCCAATGGCTGAAAGAGCATAAAGGCTACGACAAGGATGAGTTCTGTGACATAGCCAGTAAGATAAAGCAGACGGTGTGGGATAAGATTAGGCGCTTCCGACTGCAATCCTTGCCCGAAACATGGGAGCAACAGTTGGAAAGGAAACCTTATGATTTGACGGAAGAAGAATTCCGAAAGGAGTTGACGATCTGGCAGTTCTTCTATAACCAGGAAGAGAGGCTGACATTACAAGAATTCTGCGATAGGATTAAGGATGCTATTTCCTTTACAAAGGATGATATAGATGAATATGATGGTGTTGAGAACTACCTAAAGTTGTTCAGCGTAGAGCCTTCAAAAGGATGTAACGAGACGTGTAAAGAACCGGGCGACTACAGCATCTTGATGTCATTCCCGCTCATGAAAACACCCAGTGGCTCATTCCTTGTGACCGAAGCACAGCAAGTATTCAAGAGTATGTATGATGTGCCGCGATACTGGCTGAATGAGCAGCTTGACGAGCACAAAAAGATAGGGTCACATACGGGCGATTTTTCTGAAATGCAGACACTGAAAGTGCTGAAAGGCATATTTGGAGAGAACTGTTATAAGGATGTCATTGTACGGAAAGGGAAGAATCAAGTAACCGACATTGATGCCTTGTGCATTTGGAAGGACTTTGCCATTTGTTTTCAGATAAAGTCGAAAGGGCTGACATTGGCATCACGACAAGGGAATCTGGAAGCCATACGGACGGACTTTACGAAAAGTTTTCAAGCGGCTTATAAACAAGGTCTGAAATGCAGGGAAGCATTGCTACATCAGACGGAATACAGCTTTATAGATGAGGAAACGCGCCAAAAGGTTTCGTTCCCGTCGTTGAAAGAAGTTTATGTCGTTTGTGAAACATCTGATGAATACCCATCGTTGACGCACCAAATGGCAGTATTGCTACACAGAGAGCCATCGGAGCCTGCGGCTCTTGCTGTCAATGTGTTTGATGTAAGCGTGATGGGCTTGTATTTGAATGAGCCGTACTACTTCATGCATTATGTTCACAACCGTTTGAAACACTATGGCAATACCCGCACGGACGTAGAGTTGAATTGTCTGTCTGCATATACCTATAACCGGCTATGTCTGGAGGGTGGTGAGTATGACGCATTAATGTTTGACAACTCGTTTGCAAAGGCTATAGATGCAGAACTCTTACCACAGTATGCTAAGCATCAAGAAATAACGGTGGACAATAGGGTTTGGCGTGACAGCACATTCGATGCTCTGGTAAAGGAGATTGACTCCTCGTCTTATAGTGGTTTGAGTCAGACTGTGTTGAACCTACTGGATTTCAGCAGAGAAGAAGTGAAGCTGATTGGAATGAAGATGAACGAACTTCTCCAGAAAGGCGCAGCCGAGAAAGAAGAGTATTACAGCTTCCGAAAGGGAGATTTCGGTTTTACTTTTGTCATGATGGAGATTGGAACCAAACAAGAAGTTCATGACTTTATTCAGGCGGTCTGCTTAAACGAGCTCAAAAAGAACAAATCGAGGAGTTGGTTCACTATAGCGCACTTTATTGGCTGTGTCTCATTGGTCGGAACACTGGCATACGTATCAAGGTAATAAGAAGATAGTAGCGAGATGGAAATTAAGGAACAGCTGAAAGAATCGGAAGTGACTCAGACTTCGGAGATGTTGAAGGGATTTGGCTATGTGATTAATGAAGTCATGGCACGACGGAAGCCTATTGAAGAGGTTGACTCCATTATTGATGCCGTTGAGGAGTTGCTAAAAGGTGGTCAGCTGAATACTTTTGATAGGCTGATGTCGTACTATGTTCTGGGACAGGCCTGTAATACGAAGAAGTGTTTCACACAAGCCCCCTCGCAAGCGATGTATAACCATCCTTTGATGATGAATGAGATATTCTGCTATAGGATGACACTGAGGATTGCAGATGATGTGAGGCACAAGAAGCTTTGGGCACTCTATAACACGGTACGGGGGTGCGAATATCAGACATACGTACATTTAGGGAATGTATATGACCATCTGGGACGGCACCAAGAAGCATTGCATTCTTATTTCAAAGCAGGACTACTGATGCCTGATGACTATATGTGGCAATTCAATCTCGGATTCTCGTATGGAGGAATGTTCGGTTATTATGAGAATAGAGTGCAGCCGTTTGTAGTGGCGAAGGCAAAGGATCTGTTGAAGCAGTTTCTGAATAAGCCGGAAACGACACAATCAGTCAGGGATATGTACCGTAGAATAAGCGGATTGAAGACACCAGCCAAACTGGATGAAAAGAATGTGGATTACGGGACATCGGAAGAAGATGAATACAATATGTGGGTGAATGAGAACTATCTGCGGTTGAATGGCTATAATGAGATTAATCCTGCATCGCTGTATGCACAGGATGACAGTCTGTATTTTGATTTTCTATACACGGCCAAGGGTGCTGAAAATGAGAGCTATCGGATGATGTCGCTACTGAATGAAATCAAACAGGAATACGTATCAGCAAGGTTTATGCTCTATTCTTATTTCAAAGAATCGGGAAAGGTGCATTTCTCGGATAAGAAGGTTCAGTTGGCGGACATGCTAGATTATTCTAACTATTCGTATCATGTGGAGTTGGCAAAGGCCGCCTTCAGGTCACTGTATTCCTTGCTGGATAAGATTGCCTTCTCCCTGAATGGATATTTGGGGCTTGGGATAAATGGGAAAGAAGTTTCGTTTAAGGGATTATGGTACAGTGACAAGAAAAGCCGAAATATCAGGGCGGAGATTGTGAATTATTCGACGGTGATTTCCCTGGCAGGGCTGCTTTTTATCAGGAATGACATCTATGGTGGGAATGAATACTATCTTCAAGCAGAGGAGACGAAGAACCTACAGAAGGTAAGGAATGCGATGGAGCATAGGGCAATACAGATAGTAGATGATGGGCAGATGGAGGACAATGAAGCGGTGCTGATCATCTCGCGTGGCGAGTTTGAGGAAGTCGCGATGAATCTGATTGCGACTGTGAGAGAGGCCATATTCTGCTTTGTGAATGCAGTGAAGCATATTGAGTATGACAAAACAACGGGAGCAAAGAAGCAAGGTATTGTGATGGAAAGCATGGTGGGGAGCGTGATGGACGAAGAAAAAGTGTAGAACCCTAAAATATATAAATAATGGGTTAGATAATGAAAACGATAACGATAACGGGGTTGAACACGAATTAACATTAATTGCACCTTAATAAGATGATACTGAAGTTCATATTTGATAGGGTAGTGGCGTTTGTAGGTCTTTTAATTCTATGGCCTATACTAATTATTGTGGCCATACTTGTTAAAATAAAGACGCCGGGCGGTCCTGTTCTCTTCGTACAAAAGAGAGTAGGGAAGGGTGGCAAGTTGTTTAAGTGCCATAAATTTCGCACGATGACGGTACTTGATGGTTCAAAGTTCAAGGTTCGAGGTTGAACAATGAAACTGATAACAAGAAGGGTGGGTGGTCGTCTGTCTCTGTGGCGGGGGATTGCCGTATCACACCCTTTGGGGCAAAGCTGCGTCACTACAAACTTGATGAACTGCCGGGGCTTTGGGATGTACTTCGTGGTAAGATGAGCTTCGTTGGACCACGACCTGACGTGCCTGGGTATGCGGACAAACTCGTGGGGGATGATCGTGATGTGCTGAAGCTGAGGCCGGGGATTACTGGGCCTGCAACGTTGAAATATCGATTAGAAGATGAGTACCTTACAAACGCAAGGACGCTGGTAGCCAAGCTTTACGATAAAAATCAAGAATTAGAGAATTCGAGAATTGTGCCTTCTGGGTCGCAAAGCTCAAAATCTGAAAAAAATCTGCTTAAAAATCTGCCAAAGGATTGGGAGAAGATGAGTGATCAGGAGTTGGTGGTGTGGTATAATAATGTAATTTATCCAAATAAGGTGCGTTTGAACTGCTATTACTATCGCCACTATTCTTTCATCAATGACATCCAAATGATTATCTGTACTGTACTTGGGAAGAAGATGAAGTATGCGGGGGAAGAGATATGAACGGGCCAATTACAATAGATAACTAATAGGTGAGTCCGAAAAGCCAAATGGGATTTTTGTAGCCAAAGCCTATTTCGATATTGTCAGCCACGACGTAGCTGTCAGGAAGGTCTGCAATTTGAGAGAAACCTTTCTTCTTGCCACCGACCTCGAAAATGAGAGTTCCGTTGACCTGTAGGTCACCCCGCCTGGCATACTGGGTGGTATGATTAAAGGCCATCATGGCAGAGAAAAAGGATTTGCGAAGTGTTCCTGCATCAGCTGTGGCACCGGAAAAATTTACAAAATGTTTCTTTATGGAGAAAGAATAATGTATAAAAAGTTTCTTTCAAAAGAAAGATTTTGTGGATATTGTTTTGTTTGGAAAGAAAAAACGTGGAATAGATGGTATAAAATGAAGATTTAAAAGTTGCATGTTAACGGTTAATGTTTCAATTGCTTGGATGCATTGAAGGCTCTAGCTGATGCGCAGGGGCTTACAGCTGTTGGCTGGATGGGATAGACGCATTGCGTCTCAAAGATAATCAGAACGATAACGAAAACTTTTTTCAACTTTAACCTTAACGATAAACCTTAATATAAGTTTCGGATGTTCATTTACTATTTGACAATTTACGATTTACTATGGATTTACAATGGGATTGATTTACTATTTCAGCACCTGCGGTGTTCTGTGTAAATTGCTAAATCGCCAAATCGTAAATAAATTGTACATTGTAAATCGTTAAATTGTAAATATGACGTCGGCTTCAGAAAGTTGAGTAACCTTAACTTTTGGTTAGCGCAAGATATTTAGGGATGAAGAAAAGAAAAAGAATGTTAAAAGTGACAAATTATCCCTTAGGGTACCGGAAAAGTAGTATTTTTGCAGATTAATAACGCTATTGGGCGTTATATGAATAAGATATGGCTTTTAAGGAAGAACAAATACAAGATGTTTGGAATCGCGCATCAACCGTGGAGGGTTATGACAAGAACCGCTTCAGGAAAGATGCGTGCGGTGCTTGGATTATAAGGGAAAAGTATGGCGATACCGATAGTATGTATGGCTGGGTAATAGACCATGTCGTCCCTCAGTCTATCCTTGTGGAGAAGGGTTTCCAGAAAGAGATGATTGACAACCCACAGAATCTGCGGGCATTGCAGCACGAGAACAATGCCAGCAAGAATGATGATTATCCCAGTTATTCGGCGGTTGTGACCTCGGATGGCACCGAAAACATTTCCTCTTGGAAATTCCTGGAGGTGAACAAGAAAAAACAAGCATTGTTAAATAAATTATACCATTTATAGAAATGCTGAACACTATACATATCGATGGCTTGTATGGCTTATATAATTATACGATTGATCTCACGCAAGGCGAGGACAAGCGGTTGAAGATAATAACCGGTCCCAACGGTTATGGTAAGACTACAATACTACAATTGATTTATGCCCTTTTCGCTAAGGACATGGATTTGTTCTACCATATACCATTCTCAAGGATGGCATTTTCTTTTGACGATTTTGTCATCCAGGTGTTTCAGACGAGGACTGCGATTCAACCGGATGAAGAGTCTGACCTGCCTGGTGATGAACAAATCAGCATCAGCTTTGAACTGGATGGGTACAAGGAAACCAAAATAGACGGGCCGCTGGAATTGGTGCTCAACACGATGAAGTGTTTTTACCTGACGGACAAGCGCGTGCTGCTTAGAAACAGGGAGCAACGAAAGCGGACTGAAAATGCTGATACGGATTCCTCCATGAAAAAGGTGGCAGAAAAGATAGCTGAAATCAAGAAGCAGGGCGACAATGAACGCGGTGTTGAATTCTTCAAAGAATTGGTTTCGTTTTTCAAGTTTGCAGACAAGGAAATGATGGTCGATGAAATGTTTGGTATCCGGTTTAAGATGAACAATGCTTCGAGGACCATTATTCCTGTTACTGCTCTCTCTTCTGGTGAGAAGCATGTGTTGCTTCAGCTCTTTGAGCTTGTTTTTGACGGAAAGGCGGGAGATTTGGTTATGATTGACGAGCCGGAACTCTCTTTCCATCCGGCATGGCTTAATGTGTATGTATCGGTGTTGGAGAAGATACAGGACTTTAAACTGGAGGAGGGACGTGAGATGCAGATAATCCTGGCCACTCACTCACCTATGCTGGTTGGGGGGCGTTGGGACGAGACGTTGGATCTTTATACGTTGAGACAGAATGGCTGAAGAAGTGGTAATTGCGTCTATGCGTGACGCAAGTGAGGCCGTCGAGGATGCCAAGGTGGCTGACGTGAAATCTCTTTTTGATACGCATGTCAATGATGGGAAAGTTATATTGGTCGTAGAGGGATCTGATGACAAGGAGGTTTATGAGAAGGTAATGGATGCTACTGCTGTTTGCTTCTATCCTGACGGTAATTGCGAAAAGCATTTCGTTATCCTTAACGCATTGAACGGACGCTATGGCAATCGTCTGCTGGCTATCAAGGATGCCGACTTCGACAGGTTGAATGGAAAACGGCACCCTTATTCCAATCTTGTGCTTACTGATACGCACGACATGGAGGGTATGATAGTTGGGGCGTCTCTGTCAGAATTACAGGGCGAGGATGCCGACCGTTGTCAGGGCATCGACCTTGATGTTATTTATTCTGAGTTGGAAGACATCTCTTACTTGAAGTGGTTTAATCATACGAATCATTGCGGCATCAATTTCAGTAATGTGACTCTTGACTTGGATTTGAATGCCTATTTCAGTGCTTGTGTCGCCAATACCGATAACGTTGTAAGAGTGACATTGGCAGATTTGTTCGCTTTCAAGGCCGTGCATCAAGGAGTATCGGGAAAAGAGTTATGCAACGGCCACGACATTTTTGAGAGGGTATTTGTCCGTGCGCATGCTGCTAAAGTGAGCAATTTCGCGAAAAGACCTTTTTTCAGAAGGCTTAGGAGGGCATATCCCAAAGAAATGTTTGTGGATACTGCGCTCTATCGGGAGATCCGTGCATGGGAAGCTGTGAATGGATATACTGTGCTGGCCGTTGCATAAACAATTGTGTGCGTGATGGGATTGAACGATAACGAAAACTCTTTATCAACGATAATGATAACTTTTCGAACGCAGGTCGGAATGAGGACTGAGGAATGAGGACTGAAGAATAATCAATATAATATTATGCCAGAAAGGAAAAGAATTTATTTGTGCCTGGCTCACATGAGCGAGGCGGGACTGGAACAGAAGTACATCAAAGAAGCTTTTGATACTAATTGGGTGGTGCCATTAGGGCCAAACGTAAATGCATTTGAGAAGGAGCTGAAGGAGTTCGTGGGCCCCACCCCGACCCTCCCCAGTAGGGAGGGAGATGATCCCACCGCGACCCTCCCCAATTGGGAGGGGGCTGTTGTTGCTCTTTCCTCGGGTACGGCAGCGGTGCATCTGGCTTTGTTGGCTTGTGGCGTTGGCCCTGGCGATGAGGTGTGTGTGCAAAGCTTTACATTCTGTGCATCGAGCCATCCAATTACCTATCTTGGTGCTACGCCTGTGTTCATCGATTCGGAGAAGGATACCTGGAACATGGATCCGGAGCTCTTAGAGGAGGCTATTAAGGACCGTATTGCCAAGACGGGTAAGAAGCCGAAAGCTATAGTGCCGGTGGCTCTCTACGGTATGCCATACAGGATCGACAAGATTATGGAGATAGCCAATCGCTATGATATTCCTGTCATCGAGGATGCAGCTGAAGGCTTTGGATCACGGTTCAATGGTCAGGTGCTGGGTACATTTGGTAAGTATGGTGTGCTCTCCTTCAACGGAAATAAGATGATTACCACAAGCGGTGGTGGTGCCCTCATCACTGAAGATGAAGACCACTGGCGCGAGATAATGATGTACGCCACCCAGTATCGTGAGAGCTATCCGTATTACCAGCACGAGAAGATAGGGTACAACTACCGTATGAGTAATATCTGCGCGGGTATCGGTCGCGGTCAGATGACAGTGGTGGGTGAGCATATCGCTCATCATAAGCGCCTGCAGGCTCTGTATGAAGAACTGTTGAAAGACGTTGACGGAATCAACGTCCACAGTCAGCCACGGATTCACACAGAAAGCACGGATAACACAGAAATAGTTCCTCTCTATGACAGTAACTATTGGCTGTGTACGATTACTATTGATCCGGAGGTTAAAGTGATAGGGCAGGAGAATGCCTATAAGACCATCGTGCAAGGTGCAGTGGGGGGTGCAGCAGGAGTAATACATGCTGCTACATCAGCCACGACCGACTGTCAGCCAAATGACAATGTAGAAGCATTGCGTGTGGCTCTTGATCAAGCGGGCATCGAGGCTCGTCCTGTATGGAAGCCGATGCACTGTCAACCGGTGTACTGCCGTATAAGTGAAAAAGGAAAAGTGAAAAGTGAAAAATTACCTTCCGGCTCAGAATGCCTCACCTATGATAATTCTGTGGCCTATGTCAATGGTGTGAGCGAGAGTGTTTTTAAGGTCGGTATGTGCCTGCCTGCTGGACCATGCGTGACAGATGATGATGTTAGATATATCGTGGATCGCATTAAGAAGGCGGTAAGTTGAGAATTGAAATCGCTCAAAATACGTCAAAGAAACGGATTTGGCCATAGACATCGAGTTATCTATGTAAAGCAATGGAATTAAATGATAATATGGTAACGACTTTCCTGAAGCTGGTGTCATCAGCGCTGTGGGCGAAACTACTAAGTTGGAACGGTAGGACTATGAGCCATCAGCAGTTCCTTTCGCTGATGCAATTGGCTCAGGAGCAGGCTGTGGTGGGACTGGTGTCACAGGGATTGATGGATAGTGGCGTGCGGTTGGAGCGTGAGGATGCCTTGAACTTGTTTGCCTTGCAACAAGGCATCAGGCAAAGAAATCGCGTCATGGATGAGGCGGTGGTACAACTCTGCAAAATGATGAATAATCATGGTATACGTTTCTTTGTATTTAAAGGGCAAACGATAGCAACATATTATCACGACTCATCGTTGCGACAGAGTGGAGACATCGATTTCTACGTTTATCCAGACGGATGGGACAAAGCGCTCTCACTTTTTAGGAATGAACTTGGAATCTCTATTAATGATCTTCACTCCAGCAAAGATGTGGGATTTGAATGGAATGGTGTTTTATATGAGATGCATCGCCAGATAACGCTCTTTACATATCCTCCACATAGCAGATATTGGAAAAAAACAGTTATGCCGGAAATCATGGCATCGCCATATCTCGTGAACATTGACGGCTGCGAAATACCGACTCTGACGCCTACGTATAATGCGCTGTTTATCTTCATCCATATCTTTCAGCATCTGATAGCTGATGGTATAGGATTAAGACAGTTCTGCGACTGGGCGTTACTGCTGAACAACATTCACAATGAGAAATTAATAGGGAATGAAGAAGGATGCGATGATCTGTTTGAGGTTGAAATACTGGAGCGGCATTTGAAAGGGCTTGGCTTGCGAAAGGCATATTCAGGATTAGGGGCCATTCTTACTGATTACCTCGAGCTGTCAGAAGAGTGTTTTCCTTTTGCCATTAGTGATACAGACCATAGAAGGGTTACATCATTATGGAACAATATGCTCAAGATGGGGAACTTCGGTCATAATGTTGAATATAAACATTCCAATATGATGGCTCATGGATTAGAACATGTATTGAGAATGACAAAACAATCACGTGAGCTCTATCATTATGCTCCGGCTGAGGCATGGTGGCATATTCCTAATATATTCAAATGGTGGGGGATGAAGATATGGAGGATGATGAGGCGTTAAAAGATAAGGATTGAAGAATGAAATGAAAAGAAGATTTTACATATTGATAGTTTTGACAGTGCTGGCGACGAATATGCCGGCACAAGAGTATGGTGGGATGACGGGACTGCTGCAGGTGCCGAGTGCAGAGACTGACTCGGCAGGCACGTTCCGAGGTGGCGTGTCGTTCCTACATCAGGAGTTCTTGCCAGCACAGATGCCACGGAAGAATACATTCGAATATGTAGTGGGTGTCACGGGGTTTAGATGGATTCAGCTTTCGTACTGCGGCACATTGCTATGGATGCATAGGAATGGAAAAAAGGGCGAAAAGTTGGGCTTCTACAATGAGGACAGGTGTGTGAATGTGAAGGTGACGCCGTTGTATGAAGGAAAATGGTGGCCTGGGATAGCTGTTGGAATGGATGATATCGGACGGTTCGATAGAATAAAAGAAGGTAAGAATAGTAATAACTATTTCCAAAACATATATATCGTTGGCTCAAAACACTTTGCACTTGGAGGTAATGAGTTAGGAGCGCACTTAGCTTATCGCTATTATTCATCTGATGTGAATAGTGACAGGCGTGGTGTGGCTGGCGGGTTGACGTTCCGCCCTGCCTTCTACCGTCCGTTGCGTGTCATCGCCGAGTGGGATGGAGTGGGGGTGAACGTGGGGGCTGATGCTCTACTCTGGCGCCATCTGTTCTTACAGGCTGCACTGGTGCATGGACGTGGATTTAGTGGGGGCGTGGGGTATAGGTATAGGATACATTTTTAATGATTATGGTAATAGATATTAAGTTATTAGATGAATTGACGGCTAAGGCGAAGGAGTCGCCGAGGTTGAGGATGAACCTGGACCTGAGGACGACTCCTGAGGATGGTTCGCAACGTATGTTGAACGCAATGGAACCGGGGACGGTGCTGCCTATTCATAGGCATAGAAAGTCTACGGAGGTGGTGGTGTGTCTTCGCGGACGCCTATTGGAGATATTCTATGATGATGAGGGGAAGCAGGGGGAGGTGTTTGATCTTTCGCCTAATGGACCGATAATGGCGTTGAGCATTCCTGTGGGGCAATGGCATACAGTGGAGGTGCTGGAGGCTGACACGGTGATTATGGAGGCGAAGGATGGGGCGTATGAACCGCTTCAGGACTGTGATGTTCTTTCGATTTAGCGAACACGGATGACATCATTTTCGAACATGGATATATTCTTCCTACGGGCATTCGACACCTGCTTAGCTTGTCGAATAGATTTTATGTAATTTGTTTGTAATCTTCACGCTTGAAGGCTTAATAATCAGCGTAATCTGTGCAATCTGTGGTTTGATAATCTCCGTGTTCTGTTTTATATAAGCAAAAAATCGAAGGGCCTGCTAATTAGTTAGCAGGCCTTTTGGTTATAGTACATCGTAGTAGAGGTGAGTATCTGGGCTGGGGCATTGCTTCATCCTTTATCAGAGTTGACATGCCCGCTGCCTTCAATATAAACATCCTCTTTCTCTGTGCGGAAGAATAAGGAAAAATAGGTGGATTAGAAATAAAAGTGATGAAAAGCATTATATTCTTGCTTTTCACTTCGCACTTTTCGCTTTTATTCGTATCTTTGTAGCCGTAATCTTATCAAAAACAATAACACACTCACACAAAATGAAAAGAATCATGACAATCATCACACTTGCAGCGATGACTGCAAGTGCTTTTGCTCAGACCGACTCTCTGCAGATGCAGGAAGTAGTAGTCACTGGAACACGCAATGCCGTAGACGTCCGCCACCTGCCGATGACGGTGACGGTCATCAACCGCGAGACGCTTACCGAGCAGCTGCAGACTAACGTGCTGCCTACGGCGATGCAACAAGTGCCGGGCTTGTTCGTCACCAGCCGTTCCGTGATGGGCTATGGCGTGTCGACAGGCGCTGCCGGGGGCATCAATCTTCGCGGCATCACAGGCGGCGCTGGACAGCTACTCGTGCTCATTGACGGTCATCCTCAGTACAACGGCATCTACGGCCATCCCATCAGCGACAGCTACCAGACGCAGATGGCAGAGCGCCTTGAGGTGCTGCGCGGTCCGGCCTCGGTGCTCTATGGTTCCAATGCCATGGGCGGTGTAATCAATATCGTCACCCGCGCCATGCACGAAGATGGCGTACGCACGCAGGTCAACCTCGGCGCAGGAAGCTATGGCACTGTGCAGGCTGCAGCCTCAAACCAAGTGCGCAATGGGAAGTATTCGTCGACAGTCTCCTTGCAGTACAACCGCACCGACAACCACCGCCCGCGCATGGGCTTCGAGCAGTATGGCGGCTATGTGAAGCAGGCGTACGACTTCACACCGCGCTG
Organism: Bacteroidaceae bacterium; assembly: GCA_017469685.1. Taxonomy (GTDB): domain Bacteria; phylum Bacteroidota; class Bacteroidia; order Bacteroidales; family Bacteroidaceae; genus Physcousia. The sequence goes on from JAFUFW010000085.1 coordinate 17,454, forward strand.
GGACGCCTATATCGATGCTGACATCACCCATTTCAACGCCTCATACCCAGGAGCCACTACGAGTCCGCTCTTCGATGCCGACCAGTTGATCACCCGTGGCGTGGTCTCCGCAGCCTTGGAGAATCACTACAACCGCACAAGCGGCGCCGTGAGCGTGTACTCAAACTTCGGCCGGCATAAGATAGACGACGGCACGTCAGACCCTGCCGTGCCCACCCAGCGTTACTTCCGCTCGAAGGATGCTCTCACGGGCGTCTCGTGGTTCCAGAGCGCCCGGCTGTTCAAGGGCAACCGCCTGACGTTGGGCTTTGACTACCAGCATATCTATGGGCACGCCTACTACACGTCGAAAGAGACTGGCGAGGTGCTTGACACACCTAATAAGCAAAGCGGTAAATCACATCGCGACGAGGTGGCAGGCTACGTAGACCTCAGGCAGGAGGTGCTGAGCTGGCTCACCTTAGATGCCGGCTTACGCCTTGACCATCACAGCATCACCGGCACGGAGTGGATCCCACAGTTCGGCATCGTGGCCCGCCCTGTGGCTTCTGGCGAACTGAAAGCCATGGCGAGCAAAGGCTTCCGCAACCCCACGATGCGCGAGATGTACCTCTATCCGCCATCGAACGAGGACCTGGAGCCGGAACGCATCTGGAACTATGAGCTGGCATGGCGGCAGCGCTTCAGCCGCTTCGCCTACGGCGCTAACCTCTTCTACATCAAGGGCGACAACATGATTCAGACCATCAATCGCCAGAATGTGAACACGGGCGAGATAGAGAACTACGGGCTGGAGCTTGAGGCACAGTACTATATCAACCGTCATTGGAGTCTAAACACAAACCACTCGCTGCTCCATATGGAGCACCATATCGTTGCGGCACCCGAGTACAAAGGTTTCCTCGGGGCTAACTTCAATTACGAGAAGTGGGGCGTCATTGCCGGTCTACAGTATATCGGCAAACTCTACATAGCAGTAGGGGAAACTGAACAAAAGGAGGATTTCTGCCTCCTGAACGCCACTGTCAGCTATGCCCTGCACAAGAATGTCAGACTCTGGGTGCGGGGTGAGAACCTGCTGGCGCAGCGCTACGAGATTAACCTCGGCTACCCGATGCCGAAAGCTACGTTCATGGGGGGGGCGAGTGTGGAATTCTGAATGATGAAGGGTGAATGACACAGCCTGTGGCCGGAGTTTATAGCGACGGCTTCGCTTGCGTGTCGCATTGAACTTGTGTAATACGTTTAAAAACTTCATGCCAGAGGATCTGACAATCTGTGTAATCCGCGTAATCTGTAGTTTAAATTGATATTTTGAAGGATATATCGCCCCAAAGGGGGGAGCGGAGGGTAAACTGTGAGTGATGAATGATCTTCACATGGCGAAGCGACTATGCCAGTTGCGTGTTGATATAATTGCGGTCGAAAAGGGATTTGTAGGACATATATAGCAGCTGCTGCAAATGGAAGAGTGGGCGTGGCAGGAGCCAGTAGCCAGGCTTGCAACGGTTGTGGCGCGGCGGGCTATTGCGACTGAAGCTTCGGAGAATGTCGACGAGGTTTTGTATTACTTGCTGCCGTTCGCCAGCGCTCAGTTCGGAGCGGTGCTTCAGGTATGTGCGGTAGACACTGACGAAGTTCACCCAGCGGTGGCCCTCGTAGATGCTGAGCAGTTCGGCGTCGACACCCTCACGGATCAGCGTTTGGCGTAAGGCGAGGTTGGCGCGGACGTATTCGAAATGGAGTGTGTTGAAGCTCTTGGTGAGCGACGCGTGTTGACGGTAGAAATACCGTCCGGCACAGGCTCGCACCTCACGGCTGTGGAGGTAGTGGATGTGGGTGGTGTTGTCATCAGAATAGAGGCGCGAAGAGGTGTCGAAGGGGTAACGGCGGTGTAGCTCTGTGCGGGTGACGTAGAGTCCATGCAGCTGCCAACCGTCGAGGCTGAGGCGCACAGCCATGGTGCCGCTTATGCTGCCGCCCTGTGCGAGGACTGCGGGTAGGCCGTAGTCCTCGGTACGTGCACCATCGTCGAAAGCTTTCACAAGGTGGAAAGCTACGCAGTCTGTGTCAGGATAGCGGTTGAAGATTTCAAGGGCAGATGAGAGGGCATCAGGCGAGAGCCAGTCGTCGGCATCTACCATGCATACGAAAGGTGCCGTGGCGACTTCGAGGCCGAGGTTGCGGGCCACGGCCTGTCCGCTGTTGGTTGTGGTCTGAAGAAGCTTTATGCGAGGGTCGCGCTTCTCATAGTCCAGGAGCAGCTGCCAGGTGCCGTCGGTGGAGCGGTCGTCGATGCAGATAACTTCTATGTCCTCGAGCGTCTGCCTCAGTAGTGAGTTGAGGCACTGGGGTAACCAGCGCTCGGCATTATATGCTGCAACAAGGACGGCAATCTTGCTCATGACGTGGACTTCGGACTTCAGGTTTTATTGAGATGAAATTTCCTGCGTATGCGGTCAATGACCGTTGACTCGCGCTTGAGGACGCGGTAGCTGAAATATGCAGAGATGGTGAGGAGGAGGGTGCCGAGAATATATTTGGCTACTTCGCCGGTGAAGAGGCATACGAGCATGGCGGCTCCTAAGGTGAGCCCTTGCGCAAGAGCCAGGCGTAGGGTGCTGCGCGTGAGACGTACTTTGTAGAGGTAACCGTATGCCAGGGCTATGAGCACGACATCAAAAGCGGCTGATAGCGAGAGACCTATGCCTGCACCTGTGAGCCCCCAATGGCTGAAGGAAACCCAGATGAGAAGGATGCTGGCGACATCATAGACGAGTTCTGCCAAGAGGAAGATATGGGAGTCTCCACGTGCCAGAGCCATATAGCTCATGGGCATTGACAGGGCGCGCAGGAAAGGGTAGAAGACAGCACAGACGGCCATTGCTGTGGCTGGTAGGAACTTGTCGGTTGAGAGTAGGCGTATGAGGGCTGGCATCAGCACTATCATGGCTATTAGCATGGGCGCCACGAGGAGCACGCTTACAAGTATCTGTTTGTTGATGAGCTCGTTGCATTGTGCAATGTCAGTGTTGATGCTCGACAGGCGGGGGAAGTAGTCGGCTTCGAAGGCCGCGAAGACGAGTCCGGCGTATGTACCCATGAGTATGTAACCTTGGCGATAGAGCCCTACAACCTCATCGCCTCCGCCCCTCTTGAGGATGGCCGTGATGATTATTGCCATTATGCTGCCGGCGACGGCCGCCATGACGAAGGGTATGCCGATGCGAACCATTGTCCAGCCCTCTCGCATGATGTTTGCCGAGAAAAGACTGACGCGCCAGGGGAAGAGAGGCACGGTGAAACAGAGGTGGATGGCAGCCGCTGCGGCTGTTGCCACATTCATGGCAATGATGATGCCAGCGATGCCCCACAGCCAGTAGATGGGCACGGTGAGGACGAGCGTGGCTACAGCTCCGAGTGCCGTGATGGAGGCTACGCGCTTAAGTCTACGGATTCCCTTGAGAATTGACGCCTCGCCAATTGTGACGGCCATGCACAGAAGCATAGGCGCGAGGCATGCCACCTTGGCGATGTTCTCCCATGTGGGCTCGAAATATATCCTGCACAGCAGTGGCGAGAACGCTATGCAGGCGACAGCTCCGGCGATGCCTATCCACAGGCACCATGTGCGCACTACTGCCACGAAGTTGGCAATGGCTGCCTTGTCGCCGCTCTCGAAAAGCTCAGAGGCTCTACGTACAGAGGCAAAACCGATGCCACAGTTAGTGGAGGAGTGGATACCGTCGACGATGGTTGTGTACTCACCCAGTAAGCCGTAGCCTACGACACCGAGGAGCTTTGTCGTGAGCTTATTGCGGACGACGCCCATGAGCAGCACCAACCCCTGAACGCCCCCAAAGACGCCAGTGTACTTGAGAATATGGTCAATCTTGTTTTTCAAACCGTGCAAAGATATTATAAGTAGGGTGAAATGCAAACCAAAAAGGCAAAAACTTGACACAAGAGCCTTCATTTTGCCCTGTGGAAAGTAAAAAAAAGGGATTTCAGTGCATTTTTTCACCTATTGGCATTCGCCCATTCGCATTATTGATTACCTTTGCAGCCGCTTTAACATTAAACATTAACCATAAACCACACACGAAGATATGGCTGGATATTTAGTTGACGATACTCGCAAAGTGACGACGCATCGCCTTTATGAAATGAAGCAGAGCGGTAAGAAGATAGCTATGCTTACTTCCTACGACTATTCTATGGCTCGCATTGTCGACGGTGCAGGCGTTGATGTTATCCTGGTAGGTGACAGTGCTTCAAACACTATGGCTGGCAACGTTACGACCTTGCCTATCACTTTGGATCAGATGATTTATCACGCCCGGAGTGTGGTACGTGGTGTAACACGTGCGCTGGTCGTTTGCGACATGCCTTTTGGCACGTATCAGATCGACCCTCAGGATGCCGCACGCAATGCAGTCCGTATCATGCAGGAGACTGGCTGTGATGCCTTGAAGCTTGAGGGTGGGGTAGAGATTCTGCCAGCCGTGAAGCTTATCCTCGATGCAGGTATTCCTGTGATGGGACACCTGGGTCTGACTCCTCAAAGCATTAATAAATTCGGTACGTACGCAGTGCGTGCGCGTGAGGAGGCAGAGGCTGCTAAGTTGCGCTCGGATGCAGTGGCTTTGGCTGAGGTGGGTTGCTTCGCCATTGTGCTGGAGAAGATTCCCGCTGTGTTGGCTGCTGAGGTGACAAAGAGCGTTGATGTTCCTATCATTGGTATCGGCGCAGGTGGTGCTTGCGACGGTCAGGTGTTGGTGGTTCATGATATGCTTGGCATGAACAAGGGCTTCTCGCCCAAATTCCTGCGTAGGTATGCTGACTTGAACGAGGTAATGACAGACGCCATTGGCAATTATGTTACCGACGTGAAGAGCGGCGACTTCCCCAATGCTGATGAGCAGTATTGAATGACGAATGAGGAATATTTGATAAGTCAGAGCTGCGACAAAGTCGCGGCTCTTTTTGTTTTGCGACAGTCATTAAGTGCACTTTTTACACTTTTTTCTCGAAAAAAGGAGGGAAAGGATTTGAAAATGGCTGAAATAATATGTTATTCAACACATTTTAAATAAATATTAAGAATAAATCATTAGCCTTAACGAAAAATAAAGTAATTTTGACCTCGTTATAGCCGCAGACGTATGACTTTACTAACTAACATTTTTAAGGGCTTTCTTCAGGCGTGAAGATCCCTGATGACTCTGTGGCGTAGCATTTAACCAAAAGGAAATCAAGTAATCATCAATCAATATTCAAACAATGAACAACAGTATTCTTAGACGTAGACTTACACGCGGTGTAAGCTCTGTTGTTGCTGTATTCCTGTTTGGGGGTGCCGGCCTGGCGCTGTCATCGTGTCAAGACGACCTCTTGACGGGTACCCCTTCGTGGCTTGGCAGCAGCATCTATGAAGAGCTGGAGAGCAGGGGCTCGTTCAAGCACACCCTGGCCCTCATCAATGACCCCGACCTCTCGGAGACGAACTACCCAGACTTGCTCAGACGCACGGGCAGTATGACAATGTTCGTGGCTGAGGATGCCGCTTGGGACAAGTTCCTTGCCAAACGAGGTCTCAGCTCAGTGAATCAGTTGCCCAAATCGGAGAAAAAGAATCTCCTGAAGTCGGCAATGATCAACAATGCTTACCTTATTGAACTGCTCAGCAACATAGCTGGCGATCCACCTGTGGAAGGCGCTTGCCTGCGCCGCACATCGCGCATGGACATCACTGACTCGCTTCCCGAGGTGGTCAATGCCGATTTCCCTGCTGTAAACCCCGCCCGCTATGAGAGTGACGGCATGCAGATAGACTATTGGGCAGAGGTGCGCGACCGTGCCAGCATCAAGCTTTACAAGGACAACACAGCTGCTCCTATGGTACACTTCCTGCCAGAATACATGAGCCAGAACAACATCACCGATCTGGACCTCGACATGCTTACCAATGGTGCAGCCAAGACTACCGACCGCAGCTATATCAACGGTCTGCCTATAGCCTTGAACGAGGGTAAGTGGTCGAAGGACGAAGGCAAGACCTACCTTCAGGACATTACCTGCCAGAATGGTTATATCCACATCCTCACAGACGTGCCAGAGCCTCTGGGTAACATGGCTGAGATTATAGCTTCGAAGCCTCAGTTCAGCACCTTCAGCGAGCTACTGGAGCGCTACAGCTACCCCTACTTCCTGTCGGTGCAGACGCTCGACGGTCGTGAGGACTCGCTCTTCGTGAAGCGCTATTTCAACACAGCTGGCAACCACGACCTAAAGACCGTCGTTGAGACAAACCGCTCAGTCAACGGCATCAGCTTCGACCCGGGATGGAACCAGTACGTGCTCTTCACCAGCGGCAACCGCTACTCGATGGCTGAGGACGGAGCAGCGATGTTCGTGCCCACCAACGAATGGATGGACTACTACCTCCACCACGACGGTGCTGCTATCGGTCTGAAGTATGGCTATGACTGGCGTAACGTTCCGGATAATGTTGTTCTGCCCTTCATCAACAACTGCTTGCAGAGCAGCTTCCGCGGCACTGTTCCGTCGAAGTTCCGTTCGCTGAAGAATACCGCAGCCGAGAACATGGGTATTACTGTCGACGATATCGACAGCTGCTTCATGGCCTGCAACGGTGTCGTCTATCAGGTGAACAAGGTTTTTGTAGCTCCTGAGCACCAGTCGGTATTCTTCCCTGCTGTGCTTCGTGCAGACCAGGACCTGAGTGTCCTATATACCACCGTTGCTGATAAACGCTATGAGAACCATGCCACCTGGACGATAGCCGGTGAGTACAGCTCTTACCTGAACTCCATGGCCAGCTCATACAGCTTCCTTATACCGAACGACAAAGCCTTCCTGACGTACATCGACCCCGTGTCCTACGCATACGGTCAGACAGAGCACACAGCTATGCGCTTCTATCTCGACCCGACGCAGAGAATATTGCCCGTCTCAGCCCAGGCGTTCAAGGTCGACTCGCTCGGCAACGTGACCGATGAGCTGGCCACTAACCAGCCCACGATGGCGATGATCAACAACCGCCTGCGCGACATCCTTGAGAACATCATCATCGTGCACGGACAGCGAGGCACCAGGACGTTCCACGAAGGCCAGACAATCTACCTCAACAAAGCTGGTAGCCCCATCACCGTACGCTTCGAAGGCGGCAAGGTCACGGGCATAGCAGGCTCTCGTCAGGCAGAGACAGGCTCCTTCACGAAGATAGACGAAGAGCAGATATTCGACCAGACAGAGTCCGGCAACGGCGTAGCCTACATCCTCGACACTATTCCGCAGACGACTCTCGTCAGCCCCTATAAAGCAATCTCAGACACAATTGCACACCCCGAGTTTGCAGGCTTCAATCGTCTGCTGGGTTCTGCCACTTTCGTCTCCACGGCAGGTTCCTCAGTTGAAGGTCATACTACAGTGGACCGCGCCATCACCACGATGAGCAACTTCCACTATACAATATATGTACCGACGAACGATGTCATCGTAGCCCTCGAACAATCAGGAAAACTTCCCTCGCACGAACGTGCAGAAGCATGGGAAGACTATCTTGACGCCATATCGGACTACCAGACGACTCACGCTCGTGATCTCACTGATGAGCAGGCAGAGGAGCTGGACCGTCTGACTGACTATGGCACAGAGATGAAGGAGCGCATCCAGAGCGTTATAGACAACTTCGTACGCTACCACATTCAGGATAATTCAATCTATCTTGGTGGTACTGATTCGACCGGCGTCTATGAGACCGCAGCTGTTGACACAACGCTTAACCGATTCCGCCGCCTCACTGTTTCTAACTATCAGCGACAGATTCGGGTTACCGATGCATCAGGTCACGCAGCCAACGTCATCGACGGACCGCACAGCAATCTGATGACTCGCCAGTACTATTTCACGTCAAGCAATCGCACCATTTATGGAACCTCGAGTGCCGTCGTTCACCTTATTGATAACGTACTCTCATACGGTGATGCGATGTTCCTGCCCTCCGACTTCCCCGATCCGCCTGCATTCCCAGACTGGATGACTGAAGGCGAAACAAAATCAACCACTAATTATACCAGAAGAAGATGAAAACAATTAAGTATATCATTACCTTGTGCCTCATGCTGACGTCAACGTTGGCGATGGCACAGATCTCGCGCATTAGTGGTACAGTTAGTGATGATTTCGACGTCCTGCCAGGCGCCAGCGTGCGCGAGGTGGATGCTTCAAACCGTATCGTTAATGCTACCGCAACGGATATGAATGGTAACTTCGTGCTGCCTATCAAGAGCGCGAAGAACAAGCTAACCATCAGCTATATGGGCTACAAGACTCAGACGTTGCCTATCAATAAGAATGTCTACAAGGTGAAGCTGGAGGACGCTACCAAGACGATGAAGGACGTCACTGTTGTGGCTAAGAAGAAGGTAAAGACCTCGGGTCTTGAGATTCCAGAGCGCGAAGTAAGTTTCTCCACGCAGGGTATCTCAGCCAAAGAGTTCGAAGGCCTCGGCATCACTTCTGTGGACGAAGCTCTGCAAGGACGTATCGCAGGTCTTGACATTGTGGCCAACTCGGGTGACCTCGGTGCCGGAACGAGTATGCGTCTGCGCGGTGCCTCTACAGTGTCGACGCTCACCAGCAACGAACCCCTCATCGTCGTCAACGGCAACGTATGGAACGTAGACCTCTCTGACTTCGACACCGCAACGGCCAACGACGAGAAGTTCGCTCAGCTCCTCAACGTGAACACCGAGGATATCGAGGACATCCAGGTCCTCAAGGATGCTGCCGCTACAGCTATCTGGGGTTCGCAGGGTGCTAACGGTGTCATCGAGATTAAGACGAAGCGCGGTCGCCGTGGTGCTCCACAGGTGACTTACTCGTTGAAGATGACCATGACCCATCAGCCTGAAGGCATCAAGCTGCTCAATGGTGACCAGTACACGATGCTTCTCAAGGAGAGTTATTTCAACCCCCATCAGCAGACTTACGTCGGTCAGATCCAAGAGCTCAACTACGACGAGAACTACTCGGAGTTCCTGATGTTCAACAAGAACACCGACTGGGTGGACCTCGTGAAGCAGAACGGTCTGCGCCAGAACCACTACGTCAGCGTCTCTGGCGGCGACGAGAAGACCTTGTTCCGTATCTCCGGCGGTTATGACCATGAGACAGGTACTATCATCGAGCAGAAGCTGAACCGCTTCTCCACGCGTATGGCTCTTGACTACTACGTGAACGACCGCATCAAGATCATGTCCAACTTCTCGCTCACCTACACCAAGAACAACCGCAACTACGACGGTCTGCTCGGTATAGCCTATACGAAGATGCCAAACCTCTCGCCTTACCGTTGGCTTCGTGATGAGAACGGCAACGAGTACAATACGGGCGAGTACTACATCGTGCCACAGTATGCTTTCACTAACTACGGACAGCTTTCGGCCGACCAGTCGAACAACTACAGCGACCAGCGCAACTCGCACAACCCGCTGGCAAGTGCCAAGTACGCCAAGAATGTGCAGACGACTTACGATATCTCGCCTGAGTTGGAACTTGAATATAAGCTGCTCGGTCTTGACGAAGACCACACACAGCTGCGCTACAATGGTCGCGTGGTGATGAACGTGTACAACGATTATACCGATCAGAGTTTCCCGCGCATGCTGCTCAGCGACAACTATCACGACACAGGCCGCGCCTACAGCTATAGCCGTAAGAACTTGGCGTTCACCACGACCCACACACTCACCTTCCGTCCGCATTTCAACAACGAAGACCATCAGCTGATGGCCTTAGGACGTTTCCAGCTCGTGAGTGGTAATTCCAGCAACCAGAGCACGGACATCAACCGCCTGCCCAATCGTCTGGAGTCTGTGACAGCCGGCGGCAACGTGACTGGCATGGGCAGTGGCTTCAGCGAGTGGCGTTCGCTTTATTGGACATTCTCTACCCACTACGCATACAAAGGCCGCTACGTCTTCGACTACTCTATGCGCGCTGATGCCACTACAAAGTTCGGCGAGAATAGCCGCTGGGGTATCTTCCCCGCTATCTCTGGTAAATGGATTATCAGCGACGAGCCCTGGATGAAGACCATCCGTGAAAAGTCAAAGATGAGCCTCTTTGCCGTTCGTCCGGGTTGGGGCCGCGTAGGTAACCCTCCGACCGCCGACTATCTCTATCTTAACACCTATGCAGCCGGCGTGCGCTACCTGAATCAGGTGGTGATGAATCCGAGCGGCCTGAAACTTACCGATTTCAAATGGGAGAACATCTACACCTGGAACCTTGGCTTCGACCTTAACTTCTTTGAGGATCGTTTCAAGATTGTCGTTGACCTCTACCGCCGTCTGACGAAAGACATGCTTATGCAAGGTGCACTCATCCCGACGTCCAACGGTTGGTCGGGTCTCAGCTTCAAGAATGTCGGCGACATGAAGAACGAAGGTTGGGAGGTACAGTTCATGGGCGATCGTTTGCTGAAGAAAGGCAAGTTCTATATGGACGCTTATGTCAACTTCGCCAACAACCGCAACGTAATCACCAAGATGGATCCCCTGGTGCTGAAGACCCTCAACAGAGACTGGACCGAAGGCAACCGCAGCGTGCTGCAGCGTGTACAGCTCAACAATCCATTCGGCTCTATCTATGGATTCCGCAGTAAGGGCGTCTACCAATATAATTATGACACCGCCCGCGACCTTGCACGTGCAGATCAGGCCAATGGCACCAATGTCCTGCAGGAGAATATCAATGCCGGCAAGACATACCCCATTGCTATTGGCGCCTCCGGCAACTACGTCAAGGATGCTAAGGGTGACCCCGTACAGATGCGTTTCGCCTATAAGCCCGAAACAAATTCAGGCTACTATTTCAAGGGCGGCGATGCCATTTACGAAGATATCAACAACGATGGTAACATCAACCAAAGCGACCTCGTATATCTCGGCAACTCACTGCCTCGCCTGACAGGTGGTTTCGGTCTCACTCTCCACTACGACCGCTGGGCACTCCGCGCCAACTTCAACTATCGTATCGACTACGACATACTGAACATGGCACGCCTGGATATGGAGTCGATGGTCAGCAACAACAACCAGAGCCAGGCCGTCAACTACCGCTGGCGTAAGGAGGGCGACATGACATCGATACCTCGTGCTATGTTCGGCAACGGAAGCAACTACAACACCCTCATCAGCGACCGCTTCGTAGAGGATGGCTCCTTCCTGCGCCTTAACTACCTGCAGCTCAACTATAGCTTCGATCCCAAGCTCTTGAAGAACTGGCACATGAAGACCCTTAACTTCTACGCTTCGGCCAACAACCTCTTCTGCCTCACCAAGTATTCCGGCGTGGATCCGGAAATCGGTTATGGCGGCTACGGCGTGACGACCGACGATTCTAAGACTCCGCGCTCGAAGTCATACACTGTTGGTATCACCATTGGTTTCTAACCCTTAGCAATCCTATCCAATATGAAACAGTTACATAAAACCATAAGAACTGGTGCAGTGCTGGGATTGCTCAGCCTTGCACTCGTCGGCTGTGGCGACTTCCTCGAGATTAAGCCTCGCGACATCGTCACCGAGGATAATTTCTGGAACGAGAAGACCGACGTTGATCAAATGGTTGCCGGTTGCTACGCCTCTATGCAGTCAGATGAATTCATTCGTCGCTGCATCGTCTGGGGCGAGCTCCGCAGCGAGAATATCTATCCTGGTTCGCAGGTACAGGACAACGAGGATCTCTTCCAGGCCCTTCGCGAGAACCTGCTCACCACGAACAGCTATTGCAAGTGGAACATCTTCTACGAAGTAATAAACAAATGTAATACTATTATCCGGAATGCGCCACTCGTAAGCGAGAAGGACCCGTCCTACCGCTCGAGCGACGTTCAGGCCACGATAGCCGAGATGACCGCCATTCGCTCGCTCTGCTACTTCTACCTTATCCGTGCCGTTGACGAAGTGCCCTTCACTCGCGACGCTGTGACTCAGGAGGATGAGGTGCAGTACCAGCCTGCCAGCTCGTTCGACTATGTCCTCGGCGAGATCATCAAGGACCTGGAGGCTGTGAAGCCCTATGCTCTTGATCACCACGCTTCAATCGACAAGCGCACAGATGGAGTAGGACAGACCTACAACAGCAACTGTAACCGCATCACGCGTCCGGCAATCAACGCCATGCTCGCGGATATGTACCTTTGGCAGGGCAACTACGACAAGTCTATCGAGAGTGCTGAAGCCGTGATAGAAGCTAAACGTAAGGATTATGAGCGCGACTACAGCCGTCAGACATCATTGACCTTCAGCGCTCCTCAGCTGCTCACTGCCCCTCACGGACTCATCGTTCCGATGTACCAGGCAACGCAGAACAATGCCGCCAATGTGGCCGATGCTATCTTCGGAGTAGGCAACAGCTTCGAGAGCATTTTTGAGCTCTCGTTCAATTACAGCAGTTCGTCTACAAACTACGTCCAGAGCACAGCCGTGGCTACTCTGTATGGCAGCTTCCCGTCGTCAGGTGGAAACGGAGGCTCAGGTCTCTTGGCTGCCAATCCTAATATCGTGGCTGACGTCTATAATGGCACAAACTCCTTTTTTGCCAACAACTACGACACCCGCTACTACACCAGCTTCCAGCCTGTCGACCAGAACTATGGCGAAGGTTATGTCCGTAAGTTCGTAGCCTCCAATTTCATACTTGAGCCGCGTGTTCAGAGCAACATCCAGTTCAACAGTTTCGAAGGCTCAGCTTTCTCACATCATGCCGATTATGACCGCAACTGGATATTCTATCGCTTGTCCGATGTCATGCTTCTCGAGGCAGAGGCATATCTCATGAAGGCTACCGACGATGATACAGAAGAAAATGCAGCTCTCATCGAGAAGGCTTTCGATCTGATTTATCTCGTGAACTCACGTTCCGTGACAGACCGCACCAAGTACCTTGTGCCCACAAGCTCCACTGCCACCAACCGCGGTTCGCTGATGCAAACTCTGCGCAAGGAGCGCAATGCCGAGCTGATGTTTGAAGGCAAACATTTCTTCGACCTCGTTCGCTATGCCCGCTTTGACGGCAATACCGACATTTTGAGGAATACCGTAACATCAAAGATCAGCAGTGGCGGCACGGGCCTGTTCCCAAGTATGCCTTACCTCTTCTGGCCATACGCTAAGGAAGAAGTGCAGGTGAACCCGTATCTCGTCCAGAAGAGCATCTATGGTGCCGGTAAGACGACCTATGATATTAACGAATAAAGATAAGTTTTTGAGTTATGAAAAAGTTCTATAAGTATATCACAAGCGTGACGCTGATGCTCATGGCAATGGCGTCAGTAGCGCTCGTTGGCTGTAACGATAATATAGCCGATGAGGACTTATATACGTACAAGCCAGAGATGCTCAGCGACTATCTTCATAATAATGCTGAGTTCTCGGACTTCGCTGCAATCGTAGAGAAAGCCGGAAAGATGGAGCTCCTCTCAACATACGGCACCTACACTTGCTTTGCACCTACTAATGACGCAATCAAGAAGTACCTGGACACTTACGGCCTGAATAGCATAGACCAACTCTCTGCTGCCGACTGCGACACAATCGCAAGCACCTTGCTCGTAGATAAGCTCTATTCAATGGCCGACCTCGGAGCCCTCCAAGGCTTCATCGAAGACCAGAACATGCTGGGGCGCCCCCTCGCATGCGAGCCCATTCAGGTGCTCGTAGGTGAGGACTCGGTGACGACCTATCGCATCAACCGTTCGGCTCTCATAATCTATGAAATGGCCAACGACTCTGTCGACAACGGTATCGTACACCCCATCAGCACTGTGGCTGAGTCGTCGAACCAGACTCTGCCTACCATCATGCGTGAGGACGCCTCTATCAGCATCTTCAACACCTGCCTTGAGATTACAGGCCTCGACGAGAAGATGCAACGCATCAAGGATCCGTCCTACGATCCTCGCGACTGGGAATATATGGAAGGTCTCTATCGTTCGCACGAACACAACAACTATTGCTGGGTGCCTCAGAGCCGCAACTACGGCTTCACCGCCTTTGCCGTGCCCGACAGCATCCTGCGTGCAGAGTACAATATCACGGACTGGGAGTCGATGTACGACTACGCTTGCACCATATATACCGAAGGTGCCGGTCAGGAATATTATGGAAAGAGTGCCGAGGCACTGAGAGATGAGCGCAATCCTCTGAACAAGTTGATTGCTTATCATCTGCTTGACCGCAAGGGCCTCTACAGCAAACTCTACACCAACTGCACGATTTTCCGCAATGAGATTAACCCTACCGAGTGGTACAGCACGATGCAACCCCTCTCGACAGTCAAGGTTGAGTACGTCTACGGTACGAATAAGTTCCGTGGCCAGTCGCAGATACGTACGCTCTATCTCAACCGCATGTACGATCCCAACCGCCAGAACCTGACGAACCGAGGCGCCATCGTTAGCCAGACGGTGGGCGAAGGCCTTGTTCAGGAAGCCGTAAATGGCGTGTACTATTATATAGACCGTCTGATAGACTACGGTGAGAACACCCACAACACGGTATTCAACACCCGTATGCGTATAGACTTCTACGATATCTGGCCCGAGCTGATGACCAACGACATCCGCACGACCAGAACCGGCGAAGGCGACTCACCGGCGTCAAAGGATGCCGCTGCCCGCAACTATATCTTCCCTCAGGGCTACTTTGACAATGTAGAGACCAACGAGGACGGCGACTTCATCTATCAGGGATGCCGCAACTATTATTGGAGCTACGAGGGCGATGAGTTCAACCTTCGTTCCGACAACAATGTCTACGACATCACTTTCAACCTTCCCAGTGTTCCTACAGGCCAGTATCAGATCCGCCTTGGCTTCTGCCTTATCCCGACACGTGGTATCGCACAGTTCTATGTCGACGGTCTGCCTCAAGGCATACCTCTTGACATGCGTGGCAACGGCGGCAACTTCTCTGGCATTTGGGAAGCCCGTGTAGGTTGGAGAAGCAACTACACAAACCTCTCACAGGATGCCAAGGAACAAACCCGCAAGGAATTGGCTAACCAAGGCTGGTACTACGGTCCCCGTGGCGTGCGTAACATCAGCACTGGCGGCGGCTCCGTGAAGGACGACAACCTACTGAGTGCTTCCAACTCTTCGCCCTTCTGCAACAACAACGGCACCGTCCGTCGCCTCATCTACACCGGTCCACTCGATGGCAATGTCCAGCACACGATGCGCATCCGTTCGACATATGCTGTCGGTGGCGCAGAGCTGATGTTCGACTATCTTGAGATAGTACCGAAGAGCGTCTATGGCATTGAAGGTGAAGGCAAGGGTGAGGACGACCTATAAGCCTTTCAAGAAGAACATGTTTAACAAACATAGATATTTCAAAATGAAGACTTTTAAATATATATCATCTCTAATCCTTGCTCTTGCCGGCGCCATGCTTGGTCTGATTGCGTGCGCCGATGAGTGGGACAACCACTATGGTGGCGAAGGCTTGGAGTCGGCTGTCGATGCACCTTCACTGCTTGAACTGGTGAAGGCAGACCCCGACTTGGCTAATTTCCTGCGTGTGGCCGAACATGTAGGCTACGACAGAGTGCTGGGCTCCCCACAGTCGCTCACGCTTTGGGCTCCTGTCATCACATCTGCCCAGGCTGACAGCATCATCAGCCTTTATGATGAACAGAAGCGCACACTCGTGACAATGCCCGACGGCTCACAGCGCAACACAAAGGATAAGGACAACACCGCCATCACGCAGTTCATGCAGAACCACATGGCCCTCTACGGACGCTCTGTAAGTTCCGTGTATAAGGATTCCATCCGAATGATGAACGGTAAGTACATGATTCTCGGCGCTGACAATCTGAATGGCATTCCTTTCCTTACGAAGAATGTCGTAGCATCAAACGGAATCATGTACAAGCTGAGCCAGAAGGAGACCTTCTTCCCCAATGTTCGCGAAGCCCTTGAACTTAATCCACTGACCGACAGCATCGGCGCCTACTATCGTCTGTTCGACGAGTATGAGCTCGATGAGTCATCGTCCGTTCAAATGGGTGTCGTTGACGGCGAAGTAGTGTATGCCGACTCAGTGACAAACCTGCGCAATGCGTTGTATGACCGCCTCGGCTACATTCAGCGTGAAGACAGCTCATACATGTTCATCGTCCCGACGACCGAGCTTTGGAAGCGTGAGTATGAGAAGTACCACCGCTACTTCAATTACGTCAACAAGATGGAGAACCGTGACTCCGTAGCGAACCTCAATGCTGACATGGCCATCATACGCGGCCGTGTGTTCAACCTCAACAGCCAGCACAACGACTACAAAGACTCACTCTTCAATACATCATATATCAAGCAGTCGGCTTACAGCGGCTTGAATGTATTCCAGAATCCTAAAGGCACGTGGAATCCTGAGACCAACGAGGGAATCCTGGATGGCCTGGAGCAGACAATATGCTCAAACGGACTTGTCTATGTCGACAACGAAGGCCGGATAGATCCCAAGCTAACCTTCATGCAGGACCGCTATATCCTCGGCACCAACATGCGCTATCGCTCTACGCCGCGTATTACTGTCAACAGCGAGCCTCAGGCTCAGGTGTCCGTAGCTAATCGCACGGCCATAGATTCAATACTCTACAATGGCCAGATGATAGACTTCACAAAGCTCCTCAAGGAGAGCAACTTTGTTGAGATTGCACCAGAGACATACCAGAATGTCGTCAACCGCAACAGCTCAATGTATTTCTTCCTGCCCAACACCCTGTCAGACGTATATTATAATGTATATGTTGTCATGGTGCCTGCTTTTGCCGACATTGACGGCTACACCGAGGATCAGGTGCGCCCGACACGCTTCAATGTCTACCGTCATGAGCGCGAGATGGATGTACGCACCGACGGCACCTCCGATCCTAACGAGGATACCGAGTTCGCCCGCCCCAACCTCGACAATCGCCATATCCTCTCTCTGCCCGAAGGCGAGACTCACGGCTCAGGCACTAACTTCGAGACCACCGGCGACCAGGTTGACGTCATCTGCATTGACAAAGCCTTCCACACCAGCGTCTCCGGCATGAATGCCATCGGCACTGTTGACCCTGCAATCCGCTACCGCCTCACCACTTCCGTGCGTGCTTCCGAGATCAACAACAATCTCCTTACCAACGTGATGCGTATCAACCGTATCATATACGTTGCTTTTGAAACGGAGGAAGAGGCTAAAGCCTACCAACTCGATTTGTCTAACATTAAAGAATATAGAGAACAATGAAGCATTTAGGTCTATTTTTCCTCACAGCGTGCATGACGTTGCCGCTCGCAACTTATGCTCAAGACGAGGTTGACTACGAAGATGTAGATACAGTTCTCGTCAAGAAAGCGCGTCAGGTCGCCAAGAAGAACGAGCCCGTGCGCGAGATTAAGGGTAGGGTAGTGAGCCAGCAGGATCACGCTCCACTCTCGGGTGTACTCGTCAAGTCCATTGCCGGCGAAGGCTATTCGGCACTCACTGATGAGGCCGGTCAGTTCACTATGAACGTGCCCTTGTACAGTTCCGCTATCGAAGTCACCATCCCTGGCTACAACACCGTTCGCGTAGGTCTTAACGAAAGCGGCCAGCTCCGCGATATCGTCCTCCAGAGCGATGCAGCCAGAGCCCTCTATGGTGCCGACGACAACATACTGAACAACTCCCGCACATCTGATTTTACCATTACGAATGCCACTAACATCGAGACTGAAATCCAGAGCCGCCTTGGCGCTGACGTGCTATCCAGCCAGCGTAGCGGCCTGACTGCTCTTGGCAACTACATGCAGATTGGCGGCGTTGGCTCCTATATGATCAATGCCCAGCCACTCATCGTCATTGATGGCGTAATCACAGAGATGCAGTACGGTCGTGAGATGCTGCATCAGGGTTTCTACAACGATGTGCTGGCCAACCTTAACGTGAATGATATTGAGAGCGTAGAGGTCATGAAGAACGGTACGGCCATCTACGGAGCCAAGGGTGCCAATGGTGTCATCTACATACGCACCAAACGCAACTCATCGCTGGCTACCCGCATTGATGCCTCTGCCTCCGTTGGCATAGAGCTCATGCCTCGTCATTACGAAGTACTCAGCGGTGCGCAGTATAAGAACTACGCCAGCAGCCTGCTCGGCACGACCGGCTCCAAGCTTCAGTCGTTCAAGTTCCTCGATGAGCGCCCCTACAATCCCGCAGACCCCTACAACTACAACTATTGGGTCAACAAGTACAACAACAACACCAACTGGGCCGACCTCATCTTCAAGGAGGCTGTGACACAAAACTACGGTCTGAGTGTTCAGGGTGGTGGCGATGTTGCCAACTATATGCTCTCGCTCGGTTATACCCACGCCGGCGAGACCATTGAAGAAGCCAACTTCAACCGCCTCAACATCCGTTTCAACACCGACGTGAAGATCAACGACTATATTGACTTCCGCTTCGATGCGTCGTTCAGCAATACCACCCGTAAGGTCTACGACACCGGTGCCCCCGACGACTATGAGAACAGCACCATCACATCGCTCAACTTCCTCGGCTATGCCAAGTCCTCAATGCTGAGCCCCTACAGCTTCGTGGCCAGTTCCCTTGGCCCCGGCACCATCAGCACAGCCCACCTTGACATCGACGACGAAGACTACCTTGCTGAGGTCAGCCAGCTCAATAACGAGAACTATGAGATTGCCAACCCTATGGCTATCCTCGAGTACGGTACGGCTCAGAACAAGAATTATTTCGACAATTCGTTCCTCTCGCTTGCCATTACGCCGTCATGGCATCCCAACAAGCACCTTAAGTTCAGCTCGCTATTCAGCTACAACCTCGTGAACACCAACGAGAAACGCTATATACCGATGAACGGTGTCCCCCGATTCTACGTAGCAGCCTATCATCAGAACATGGACAATATGATCGGTTCGCTCTACAGCAAGCAGAACGATGTCGTCAGCGACACGAAGGTGGAATGGAACAACCGCTACGGCGGCCATCAGATTGACCTCACTGGTGGTTTCCGCTTCTTCAACCAGAGTTATACCGTGACGACTCAGAACGGTTACAATACAGGTAACGACAAGACCCCTCTGATCTCAAACACTCAGCAGAAGCTGATTGGTGGTAACATCGAGAGGTGGGCAACGCTGACATGGTATGGCCAAGCCAAATACAATTATGCCAATCGCTATTATTTGCAGGGCGACCTGGCTGTGGAGACCAACTCTCAGTTTGGTCACGATGCCAAGGGCGGCTTGAAGCTCGGCGGTGTTGTATGGGGTATCTTCCCGAGCCTGCAGGCCGGCTGGATTGTCTCCAACGAGAAGTGGTTCGATGTTGAAGGCATCGACTATCTGAAGCTCACCGCAGGCTACGGCCTCAGCGGTAACGACAACCTGCCTTACGATGCCTCGCACAGCTATTTCAAGAGCACCCTCTTCCTCGGGCAGATTCCTGGCCTGAGCCTCGAGAATATCGGTAACTCCGAGCTGAAGTGGGAGACTACGCGGCGCTTCAATGCTGGCATCGAGGGTCGATTCCTCAACAACCGCCTCTCGGCTGGCTTCAACTATTTCAAGAGCTGGACCAGTAACCTCCTCACCCTCCGTTCTCTCAACTTCCTCTCTGGCATACAGCAGAACTGGACCAATGGCGGCAGTCTTGAGAATGAAGGCTTCGACGTCAACCTGTCGGCTCACCTCGTCTCTGGCAACAACTGGAACTGGAGCGTAGGAGCAAGCGTGGGACATTATGTCAACCGCCTCACTGAGCTGCCTGACGGCGCACTCTACGACGACCATGACATCCTCGGGGCTACCATCCGTAGCCAGGTAGGGCAGAGCATCAACACCTTCTACGGCCTCAAGACCCAGAAGACCCAGAACGGCACTATCGTCTATGCCACCAGCGAGGAGGCGGCAGCTGACGGCCTCTATCGCCTGCGCGAGGACGGCGTGACGAAGGATTACTTCTCGGCCGGCGACGTTAAGTACCTCGACCGTGACGGCAATGGCGAGATCAACGATGCCGACCGCACAGTCATTGGCGATGCTAACCCTGACATCTACGGCAACATCTGGACCAGCCTCAGCTACAAGCGCCTGACACTCGATGTTGGCTTCAATTACAGCCTCGGTGGTGACGTCTACAACTATATGCGCCAGCAGCTGGAGTCTGGCTCACGCTTCATGAACCAGACTACTGCACTGCTCAACCGTTGGGCCTACGAAGGTCAGGTTACCGACATCCCCTCCGCTCAGTATGCTGACCCGATGGGCAACAGCGCTTTCAGCGACCGCTGGATAGAGGATGGCTCTTACCTCCGACTGAAGAATGTCACCCTCAGCTATCGTCTGCCCATCAACAACACCTATATCCAGGGCATCACTGTCTGGGCACGGGCTACAAATGTGTTCACCGTCACGAAGTACCTCGGTACCGACCCCGAGTTCTCGATGGGCAATAGCGTCTTGATGCAGGGCATCGACCGCGGATACCTCACTTCGGGCCGCTCTTTCAACCTTGGTGTTAAGATTAATCTCTAATACTTACGAATCATGAACAAGCTAAATTATATTTTGCCGGTATTAGCCTTTGCGCTTGCAGTTCCAGTCTTCGTGGCCTGTGATGACATGCTCGACATGGGCAATGATGATGTTCTCTACGCCGACCACAACCACCTCACTACGGCCAACGACACCGTCAACTCATTCGTCGGCATACTCGCCCAGCTTCAGAAGATAGGCGTTCGCACTAATCTCTTCGGTGAGTTGCGTGGCGACCTCACGAAAGTCAGCGAAAACGCTAACGCCAATCTCAAGGCTATCGCCAACTTCTCCGTTGGCGACGACAATACCTACAACAATCCGCGCGACTACTACGCCATTATCAACAACTGCAACTACTTCCTCGCCAAGGCCGACACCGCTCTGCGCGAGTATCGCTACATCGATGGTGCCATGTCAGACTTCTATGTCTTCCGCTCCGAGTACGTTGCAGTGCGGGCCATCCGCGCCTGGGTTTATCTGCAGCTGGGGCAGATCTACGGCGAGAACATTCCTCTCGTCACAGAGCCCCTTCTCACCCTCGACGAGGCTGAGGACGCTTACTCAAACTCACCCAAGACCGATCTGGCAGGCATCTGCAGCTATTTCATCGATGACCTCCGCCCCTACGTTTCCTGGTTCTCGTATCCCTTCCACGGCAACCCGGGTTACTTCGGCTACAACTCATCGATGCCTTCGCGCATGAGTGTCCTGCCCATCTCGCTGGTGCTCGGCGACCTCTACCTCTGGCTCGCCTCAATCAATCAGGATCCGCTCCTTGCCCGCGAGGCTGCCAAGTGCTACTACGACTATATCGACTGGACGCCTACCATCAACGACAACACTTCCTACAAGCGCAAGAATGTGCTCGGCTACGAGGGTGACACATGGCCAACAAACAGCTATTCCACAGGAAACTACGAGAGAATCAACAGTCGCGAGAACAACTGGTTCCGCACAAACGGCTCCATCTCCTTCGGACTCAACAGTAGCGACGTCATCTCAGCCATTGCCATGGACTCGGCATCCTCACAGGGTCACTTCAACGACCTGCGCTACCTCTACAACTATAACCACGAGGACATTGAGATAGCAGCCAGCCTCTCACCCTCGCAGCCCTGTATCGACTACAGCGACAGTCAGGTGTTCTGGGACTATTATTCCAATGGCGGCAACCGAGAGTTCGTCACTGTGCCTGCAACGCTCCTCAGTCAGGATCAGCTCTCGCAGCACTACTACGGCGACCTCCGACTCCCGGCCAACTACTCTGTAGACCAGCGCACCGAGTATCCGCTCCAGGTAATCATTAAGGCCTACGTACCTCAGGATGTCATCATCTATCGCACGGCGGACATCTACCTGCGCCTTGCCGAAGCCGTCAACTACGCAGGCTTCCCCAAGTTTGCGCAAGCCATACTCACCATCGGTCTCGACGAGAACGTAATCAATTGGTACGTACTCCCGCAGTGCACCAATGCAAACGACTCTGCCTTCGTTAATTACTTTAAGTTCGACAGTCAGTACTACCAGACACGCGTCAACGGAATATCTTACGGTATCGGCTCACCACAGCTCCTCATCAACTACACACGACCCACCACAGCCGCTGAGCTTGAAAACTGGCGAGTCAACCAGATGGGGCTTCACAGCCGTGGCAGCGGATTTGCCTTCAACAATCCCTACTACTATCCTGCCGACACCGACGTTCCGGCGGACTCCACTGGCTATCCTGTCCAGCCGCCTGTATTATTCCAAGTACCCAATCCAAGCACTGTGGCTGCTACTCGCCTGCAAGAGCTCATCGACCTCAATGCTGAATTCATTGACGTCGCTGCTAATTACGGTCTTGTAGCCCCCAACCTTGACGACTATGCCTCTAACCGCGATCGCCTGGCTGCCATCGACAGCTTCGAGGTCAGACTCAGAGCCCTCAGCTCTGCGCTCACCCTGCAGTTCAGCGAGAACGTCGAGAAGTGGTATCGTGAAGTAGCAGTTCCGCAAGTCAAGGAGCGCCAGATTGCAGTCATCGACAGCCTGCTCGACGTAGAGTCTGCACTCGAGACTCCATTTGAGGGCTTCCGTTTCGGAGTACTCATGCGCGAGGCCTACCGCAAGGGAGATCCTACAGTGCTTGCCCGCCGCGTGGCTAAGCGCGACCCCGCACTGCTCGGTACGCTCTCTGACCGGCGAAACTGGTTCATCTCCTGGAAGGGGCAGATAGGCAAGTGAGCCGATGACTGACTGACAATAATAACATCACCAGATAAGTAGTTCTTATCTCTTCTCATAAAAGTGTGCCATACTTCCTGGCACACTTTTTTTATCCCTCACCAACTGGATTCCCATACCATCATTTGTCCATCCCTCCGACTACGCGCCTCAGAGCTTGTGTGACATCCACCAGAGTATACTTGCAATAATCCTTCAATAGTTCTTGCGCTGACTTCAGGGGGGGCGTAAAGAACCCTTAAGGGTTTTGGGCATAACCCTTAAGGGTTTCGGCAATAACCCTTAAGGGTTTTTCCAATAACCCTTGGCCCTTTTTTTTGCCTCCCCGAGTCTTATTGTTTTCTATCAAGACCGAGATTGTCTTAAATGTAGGATTTTAATGCACTTCTGTCTAATTAATTTTGTGGTTCTACCAAATTGTAATAATTTTGCAGACGCATCAAGAATAACAGAGCCTATGCTTAATCTTCTAAAGCGGTTTGCACGGTGGTATTTCTCAAAGAGTGCCATGCCCTATTGGATGGTCCTGCTTTTTGACTGTTTCGTCGTCGTTGCTGCTAATCTTTTCGTATACATTCTCGACATGGGTGCCACACACACCGCTCACCATTTCTGGCCCCTCATCGGCACCCTCCTTGTATACCTGATTCCGTACATCGTCGGATTCCGCCTTATGCGCACCTATTCCGGCGTACTGCGCTATTCCTCGTTTGCCGACCTCTACCGCCTTGCCGTGGCCAACTTCATAGGCATAGCTTCGGTGGAGTTCTCCCGCCTGTTCCTTCACAGCGATCATTGGCTTGAAGTAATCAAGTGGCACACACTGCTCTTCGCCTGGCTGCTGGCCACTGTAGTTATGTTCGGCGCTCGCATCATTATCAAGTATTTGTTCGATATTCTCAACGAGGTGCGTGCACTGCGCCGTGTGTTCATCTACGGCACCAAGAGCGGCGGACAGGCTTTGGCCAAGAGCATACGCATAGAGCAGCCACTGCGTTTCCATCTGCGAGGATTCATCAGCGACTCACAGGATATGCCTGGCCACACCCTACAAGGCGTCACCGTATATAAGAACGACGACCGCATCGTAGAAGTGATGAAGGCACATGGCGCTACGGCTCTGCTCGTGTCGCCCCTCAAATCGGCCCACCTTATGGCTAACGGCGAGATGAGCGAGCGACTCATAGATGCCGGAATCAAAATCTACACCGTGCAGCACGAACAAGAGTGGGACGGCAAGAGCGACATCAGCGCGGCCCAAATCCACGAAGTGGAAATCGGAGACCTTCTGCCCCGAGAAGAAATCGACGTCGACCTCAAGGCTGTAGAGCAGCTGCTCCATAAGCGTCGAATCATGATTACCGGTTCCGCAGGCAGTATCGGCTCTGAACTTGTTCGCCAAATCGCGAAATGGGAACCTGCGCAGCTCGTGCTCGTGGACCAGGCCGAGACGCCGCAGCACGACATACGCCTAATGATGGCTCGCGACTATCCCGGCATCCCATTCGAAGCCGTTGTCACCAGCATCACCCACCGTCAGAGCCTCGAGCGACTCTTCGCCCAGTACAAGCCCGAATACGTCTTCCATGCCGCAGCATACAAGCATGTCCCCATGATGGAGGACAACCCCACCGAGGCTGTGCAGAACAACAT
>JAFUFW010000086.1 GCA_017469685.1 Bacteroidaceae bacterium
GAAGCGATGCCCTGGAGGGGGAGGTAGTAGTTCTGCATGGAGAACATACCCTTCTTCATCTCGCCGCCGTACCATGTGTTGATGATCACCTGCTCGCGGCTTGTGGTGTTGAAAGCTACGCAAGTCTCGCTGTTGAGGCCGAGCTCCTGATAGTTCTCCACCTTAACCTTTGAGGCGTTGTAGATGACGAAGTTGGGCTCGAAGTTCTCGAGCTCTGCCTCGGTGGGCTGAATGAACATGTTCTTCACGAAGTGAGCCTGCCAAGCCACCTCGACGACGAAGCGGACAGCCAGGCGGGTAGCCTCGTTGGCACCGCAGAAAGCGTCAACCACGTAGAGGTTCTTGCCAGAGAGCTCCTTCAGGGCGATATCCTTAACCTTTGCCCATACCTCTTCGCTCATGGGGTGGTTATCGTTCTTGTAGCCCTCAGTGGTCCACCACACTTTGTCGTGGCTCTGAGCGTCGTCGACGATGTACTTGTCCTTGGGCGAGCGGCCGGTGTAGATACCGGTCATCACGTTCACAGCACCGAGCTCGGTCTCCTTACCAACCTCGAAGCCTTCCAGACCAGCCTTAGTCTCCTCCTCATAGAGGAACTCATACGAAGGGTTGTAGGCAATCACGGTAGAGCCCTTGATGCCATACTTCTCTAATACTGAAGCATCGAATTTTGCCATTTCTTTTTAATATTATTAGGGTTAAAACTGAACATACTGCTTCAAAAGCGGCACAAAATTAGTAATTCCAGCCGATGTAAAGAAGGGAAAAGCGTAAAAAAATGCCCCACGAAACAAACTTTTATGATTTAAAAGCACTTTTGCAACATTTGTTTGGCAATTCTTCGGAAGAGTTATTAACTTTGCACCCGCAATTGACTCTTATAAGATAATATGTTAGAAATAAGAAACCTCCACGCATCAATAGGCGGCAAAGAGATACTAAAAGGCATCGATCTGACTGTAGGCGAGGGCGAGGTACACGCCCTCATGGGACAAAACGGAGCAGGAAAGTCGACGCTTTCAAATGTCCTCGTAGGGCACCCTGCATATGAAGTGACCGAGGGCAGCATCACTTTCCGCGGCAAAGACCTTCTCAGCCTCTCACCAGATGAGCGCTCCCACGAGGGTCTCTTTCTATCTTTCCAGCAGCCTGTAGAAATCCCTGGCGTGCCTATGGCCAAGTTCATGCAGGCAGCAGTCAATACCAAGCGCAAGTACGAGGGGAAGGAACCGCTCAGCGCAGCCGACTTCCTCAAGATGATGCGCGAGCGCCGCAAGATTGTGGAACTCGACAGCAAGCTCACAATGCGCAGCGTAAACGAAGGCTTCAGCGGCGGCGAGAAGAAGCGCAACGAAATCTTCCAGATGGCAATGCTGGAGCCGCGACTCGCCATCCTCGACGAGACCGACTCTGGCCTCGACGTCGATGCACTGCGCATCGTAGCCGAAGGCTTCAACCGCCTTCGCACCCCAGAAACATCAGCCATAGTAATCACTCACTACCAGCGGCTCCTCGACTACCTGAAGCCAGACTTCGTACACGTCCTTATCGGAGGTCGCATAGTTAAAAGCGGAGGATCCGAGCTGGCAGCCGAAATCGAAGAGCGCGGCTTCGACCAGTTTATACCATAATGAACGCAGCAAGCCAATACATAGATATCTTCCGCGATGAGCGTCAGCGCATAGATGCCGGGGCGCCGCGCGCCATGAACGCCCTGCGCGACAAAGCTTTCGACGCCTTCCAGCGCCTGGGCTTCCCCTCGCGGCGCGTGGAGCGCTACAAATACACCGACGTGGCAGAGGCGTTTGCGCCTAACTATGGGATTCGTTTCAGCTCACAGCCAGCCGAACTACCCGACCTGAAGGCCACAGAACATCTCTACGGCTCACTGGCCAACGTCGAAAACGACGGCATCGTGGCACTGAACACTATGCTTGCGCAGGACCTTACCATAGTCTACGTGCCCGCAGGCACCAGCCGCGAACACCCTGTTCAGCTTACTAACAGCCTACGCTCCACAGCCCCGCTGATGCACAACCGCCGCCTGCTCATCGTGGCAGAGGCAGGCGCTCGCGTCCAAGTGCTCCAGACCGACAAGGCCGAAGACGGGCAGGACTTCCTGACAACACAGGTCACTGAAGTCTTCGTTGGCGAAGGTGCTGAAGTTGAGTTCTACGATATCGAGGACTCCACCGAGCGTTGCCACCGCTTCCACCTTCTCTTCGCAAGCGTGGCGGCCAGGGGCAAACTCACTCACGCCTCCTTCACCCTCGCCAGTGGCCTCAGCCGAAATCAGACTGACGTGGTGCTCGGCGGCGAAGGGGCCGCAGCAACTCTACTCGGCAGCGCTATCACAAGCAACCGTCAGCACGTAGACAACAACACTCTCATCGATCATCGGGCACCGGCATGTACCAGCCGCGAACTTTATAAATATGTTATCGACCAACAGTCTACAGGAGCCTTTGCCGGAAGGGTCTTAGTGCGCGAAGAAGCAAAAAAGACCGATTCCATCGAACGAAACGCCAATCTCGTCTGCACCGACGAGGCACGAATGTGGACGCAGCCGATGCTCGAGATCTATGCCGACGACGTCCAGTGCAGCCACGGCAGCACAGTTGGCCAGATCAATGCCGACGCCCTCTTCTATATGCGCCAGCGTGGCATCAGCGACGCCGAAGCTCGCATGCTGCTCAAACAGGCTTTCGCCAGCGAAGTGCTCAATGAGCTGCCCCTCGAAGCACTGCGCCTACGCCTTGCGGCCCTCATCGAGAAGCGCTTCCGCAACTGCGAAGACTGCAAGCTTTGCAAAAGTTGAGACATTGAAAAACAGAGTTGCCTCAGCAATCGTAAAAATCTTAAATCATTTAATCTTGATTACATTTCAGACCATAAACGTTGAGATGCCCTCCATCGACCAAGAGCTAATAGGCCAATGGGTGGAAGCCGTGGCTGCAAGCTACGGCCGCACGACGGGCGACGTGGCTTACGTCTTCGTCGACGACGAAGAAATTCTGCGCGTCAACCGCCAGTTCCTGCAGCACGACTACTACACGGACATCATCACTTTCGACAGCGGCTCACCAACACACGTGGCGGGCGACCTTGTCATCAGACTCGACACCGTGCACTCAAACGCC